>CATIYU010000120.1 GCA_949739085.1 uncultured Eubacteriales bacterium
ATGCGGTCGATGGCGTCGGCGGCCACGTCCACCGCGCTCTGAAAGCCGAATGTCATGTCCGTGCCCCAGAGGTCGTTGTCAATGGTCTTGGGCAGGGTGACCACGTTCAGCCCCTCCTGACGCAGGAGGTTGGCGGTCTTGTGGGTGCCGTTGCCGCCGAGGATGACCAGGCAGTCCAGCTGCAATTTGTAGTAGGTCTGCTTCATGGCCGCCACCTTGTCCACGCCGTCGGGTCCCGGGACCTGGATGGTCTTGAAGGGGGTGCGGCTGCTGCCCAGGAAGGTGCCGCCCTTGGTGAGAATCCCGGTGAAGTCGCCGTAGGTCAAAAGGCGGAACCGCCCGTAGATCAGCCCCTGGTAGCCGTCCAAAAAGCCGTAGATCTCCACCGGCTCCTTGCCGTTAAAGAGCGTCTTGGCCACGCCCCGCATGGCCGGGTTCAGCGCCTGGCAGTCGCCGCCGCTGGTGAGCATTCCGATTCGTTTCATGGTGTTTCCTCCTTATATCATCTGACGGGCCCCGGGCCCGGGAATTTTAGGCGTTTCCCCTCACCGGAACCGCGCCCGGTTGGCCTCCTCCGCGAACCAGGCCAGGGTGGCGGGCGGCACAAAGGGCTCCATCTCCTGCCAGCGGACCGCCCGGACCAGTTCCCGGACGGCGGTGGCGCTGATGGCGGTCCCCTCCCGCTCCAGCCGGGGGAGCTCGATGAGCTCCACGCCGCGTGGGGGCAGGGCCTGGGCCATGGCCCGGTTATAGGCGCCCGTTACGGGACAGAAGGGCTCGCTGCCCAC
Source organism: uncultured Eubacteriales bacterium (assembly GCA_949739085.1). The sequence goes on from CATIYU010000120.1 coordinate 789, forward strand.
AAAGCGGCGGGGGATGCCCAGCCGCTCCGCCAGGCGCAGGAACACCGCAATGTCCATATCCGTCCACACCTCCCCGGCCCGGCTCTTGTCCTTGAGGAAGTAGTCCGGGAAGGTGGCGGAGGAGATGAGGTACTGTCCGGAGCCCGCTACCGCCACGTTCTCCATCCCCGCCACAGCAGTCTCCACGATGGACCGGCGGGCCTCCGCCGGCACCTCGCTCCTGTCCTCGGAGACGATGAAGAGGTAGAGGAAACTGCACCGGGCGGCGGCCTGCTCAATGAGGTAGAGGTGCCCCCGGGTCATGGGGTTGCAGTTCATCACCGCCGCGCCAATGGTCCCGGCGGCCCGCAGGTCCCGGACGGCGTCCGCCCAGGTCTCGAACCCCCGGCGCTTGTCCTCCATCAGCAGGGCCTGGTCCGTCCGGGCCACCTCGTAGAAGCCCATGCCGGCGAACTGGGTCCGGTTGGCGGGCTTGGTGTAGAGGAACAGCCGCCGCCGTCCCTCCTCCATGGCCTTCTGGCGCAGGGCGGTGAGCAGCGGAGCGGTGAGGCCCTGGCCCTGGCCCGCCGGGTCCACGGCCACGCACTTGATAACGTTCCCCTCCAGGGAGGCGGTGGCCGCGATCTCCCCCTCTCCGTCCCGGATGAGGGCGGTGTGCTCAATGCCCGGCGCGTAGGTGAGGTCCATCCGGGCGAGAAAATCCTTCAGCTCCTCCAGGGCCCGGCCTCTGAGGGGGCTGGCCAGCTGTTGGGTGTACCCATAGTCCATAGCCGTTCCTCCATGATTTGGGTATTTTTTCTATTATACCCCAATTGAGCGGGGTTTGCAAAGGCTTTTTCCCAGAACGTCCGGAAAAGACAGAAAAGCCCGCCGGGGACGGCCTTCTCAGCCATGTCCCCGGCGGACCGTCCGCCGTCTTTATATCAGCCGCAGGCGTCCCGGAACTGGTTCCAGATCTCCCCGTGGAGGTCCTCCGCCTCCTGGGAGATGTTCTGGACGATCTCCCCCGCCGCCGCGTCCTCCGGCAGCACCAGCAGCTCCCTCATCTCCTCGGAGATGAGGCTCTCCGCCGCCTTGTTGGTGCAGTAGTAGCCCAAAAACTCAAAGCATTTGGCCGCGTTCTCCGGACGGTTGATATAGTCCAGGAAGGCGTAGGCCGCCGCCGGGTTGGGGGCCTGGGAGGGGATGAAGCTGGCCATAATGCCGAAGCCCAGGCCCTCCTCGGGCAGCACCAGCTCCAGGTCCGGGCGGGCCGTCATGGCCAGGTAGACCTGGGAGGTGTAGAGAAAGCCCACCGCCGCCTCGCCGCTGATGAGGAAATCCTGGGTATTGCTGTCGTTGATGACCCGGACGTTGGGGGCCAGCTCCAGCATCTTCTCCCCCGCTGCGCGGATGACGTCCAGGTCCTCAGTGTTGTAGGACTGCCCCATCACCTTCAGGGCGATACCGTTGATGACCCGGTAGTTGGCGGTCAGGGCGATGTTGTCCGCCAGGGCCGGGTCCCAGAGATCGGCGTAGCCGGTGATCTCCACGTCCGTCAGCGCCGGGTCGTACACCAGCAGGGGGATGCCCGCCCCGTGGGGCACCGTGTACTCGTTCTCCGGGTCGTAGAATTGGGACAAGAACACCGGGTTCAGATTGTCGTAGTTCTCCAGCTTGGTTTTGTCCAGCTTCTGGGCCAGGCCCTCGGTGATGACCAGCTCGATGATATAGTCGTCGGCAATCACCAGGTCGTAGTCCCCGCCCTCCGTCTCCTCCAGCTTGGCCAGCATGTCCTCGTCGTAGTCAAAGTTGGAGTAGCGAATGCGCACGCCGGTCTCCTCCTCAAAGCCGTCCAGGACCTCCTGGGGGAACATGCCGTCCCAGGTGTAGAGGTTCAGCTCACCGCCCAGCTCATCGCTGTCAGGGGCCGCGTCTTGGCCGCCGCAGCCAGTGAGCATAGCCAGGCTCAGGGCTAGGACGGCCCATTTCTTCCATTGCAGTTTCTTCATACGTTCTCCTCTTCCTGTATTTTCATATGGGACCGCCCGGTGGGTTTTCCGGAGCGGTTATTCCATCTTCCCACTGCGGCGGAACCGGCGATGAGGGCGACGGTTCCCGCCAGCATCACCGCCGCCAGGGCGTTGATCTCCGGCGTGACGCCGGTTTTCAGCTTGGTGTAGATTTTTACCGGCAGGGTGTTGACCCGGGAGCCGGTGACAAAGATGCTGATAACCACGTCGTCAAAGCTCATGGCAAAGGCCAGCATCACCCCGGAGAGGATTCCCGGCAGAATGGTGGGGAACGTCACGTCCCAGAACACCCGGAAGGGGGACGCGCCCAGGTCCATCGCGGCCTCCTCCAGAGATTTATCCATGCCCACCAGCCGTGTGGTCACCATGGAGTAGACGTAGGGGATGCAGAATGCTGTGTGGGCGATGACCAGGGTCAGCATCCCAAAGGGCAGGTTCATAAGGGAAAAGACGGACAAAAACACCATGCCCAGGATAATCTCCGGTATCATGATAGGCAGCATGGACACCATGGCCACCGCCTCGTTGAGGCGGCTCTTCCAGCGGTACATCCCCAGAGCCCCGGTGGCCCCGATGGCCACCGCGCTCAGGCAGCTGAGAAGCGCCAGAACGAGGCTGTTCACCAGGGCCTCTCCCAAATCCCGGTCCCGGAGCAGCTCCCGGTACCAGTCCAGGGAGAAGCCCCCCCAGACGGAGGAAATTTTGGAGGCGTTGAAGGAGTAGACCACCGTCAGGAGAATCGGGATATAGGTGATGGCGGTGACGAGGCCCACGTAGACGAAGGGCCATTTTTTTGTTCTCATAGTCACACCAATCCTTCCAGCTTAGAAGCGCCGGTAATCCGCCGGTAGAGGCGGATCATCAGCACTGTCAGCACCATCAGCACAGCCGACAGCGCCGCCGCGAAGGGCTGGTTCCGGCCCTTGGTGAGCTGCTCCTGGATGACGCTGCCCACCAGCACGATCTTGTTTCCCCCCAGCAGGTCCGCGATAAAGAAGAGGCCCATGGACGGGATGAAAGTCAGCACCACTCCGCTGAGCAGCCCCGGCAGGGTCATTTTGAACGTCACCGTCCAGAAAGCCCGGAAGGACGAGGCCCCCAGATCCCGGGCCGCCTCCACCAGGGACCAGTCCATCTTCTCCGCGCTGGAGTAGACCGCCAGAATCATAAACGGCAGCAGAGCGTAGACCATGCCCACCACCACGGCGGGGTAGGTGTACAGCAGCTTCAGCGGCCCGCCGGTGAGATGGAGCCCCATGAGGAGGCTGTCCAGCACGCCGTTGCTGCGAAAGACGATAATCCAGCCGTAGAGCCGGATGAGGGCGCTGGTCCAGAAGGGGATCATGATGAGGAGCAGCATCCGCTTTTTCCAGACCGGGCTCATCTTCGCCATAAAGTAGCCGTAGGGATAGCCAATGAGGGCCACCAGGGACGTGGAGAGCAGGGCCAGGCGGAAGGATTCCGCAAAGGTGTTCAGGTACAGGGGCTCCAGAATCCGCCGGTAGTTGGCCAGGGTGAAGTCGAACTCCACCCCCCAGACCTCCGCCCGAGTGAGGAAGCTGAGGAGGAACATATAGACAACCGGCAGCGCCACAAAGAGTATTGTAAAGAGATACAACGGCGCAAGAAGCAGCCAGGGGGGCCGGGACTTTTTCGCCGTCTTACTGCCCATCGTCCAGCACCTCCACCGCGTGTTCCGGCCGCCAGCCCACCAGACAGCGGCCGCCCTCCTGCACGTCCGCGTCCAGCCCGTAGCGGCTGGCGGTAATCTGCTGGCCGCCGGGGAGCTGGAAGAGAATACGCAGCTGCCCGCCCGCAAAGGACTTCTCCAGCACCTCCGCCTCCCGGACGCACTCCGGCTCCCCGTCCATGAGCACGTTTTCCGTGCGGATGGCGTAGGTGGCGCCCCCCTCCCGGAGGATGTTGGCGCTGCCCACAAAGTTGGCCACATAGCTGGTCCTGGGGCGGTAGTAGACCTCGTTGGGCGGGCCTGCCTGCTCCAAAATTCCCCGGTGCATCACAGCGATGCGGTCGGACATGTTGATGGCCTCCTCCTGGTCGTGGGTGATGTAGATGAAGGTGGTGCCCAGCTTCTTTTGCAGGCGCTTCAGCTCCAGCTGCATCTGCCGCCGCAGCTTCAGGTCCAGGGCCCCCAGAGGCTCGTCCAGCAGCAGCACCTTGGGCTCGTTCACCACCGCCCGGGCGATGGCCACCCGCTGGCGCTGGCCGCCGGAGAGCTGGCCGGGCATCCGCCCGCCGTAGCCCTCCAGCTGCACCAGATGGAGCATCTCCTCCACCCGGGCGGCGATGTCCCCCTTGGGGACCTTCCGAATTTTCAGGCCGTAGCCGATGTTGTCCGCCACGGTCATGTATGGGAAGAGGGCATAGTTCTGGAACACGGTGTTCACGGGCCGCCTGTTGGGCTCCAGGTCCGTAATGTCCGCGCCGTCCAGGATCACCTGGCCGCTGTCCGGGGTCTCCAGGCCCGCAATGATCCGCAGGGTGGTGGTTTTGCCGCAGCCGGAGGACCCCAGCAAGGTGATAAACTCCCCCTCCTCAATGTCCAGGTCAACGCCGCTGAGCACCTGCGTGTCCCCGAAGCGCTTCTGGATTCCTTTGAGCTGTAAAATGGTGTTCTTTTTCATTCGTTTGCTCCTGGCGTCTCTAACAAAGCATAGTTCTCTTTATCATACCACAGCTTCCGGCCAAATTGCAAGACACTTTCCAGGTTTTTCATTTTTCACCTGTTCTGGGAAAAAGTTTTTCTGTTTTTTGCCGCCAGAGCTTTACTTTTCCCCGGGGGATAGGCTATAGTATAGCCATCTTTGCCGCCCAGGCGGAACCTGAACGAAAAGGAGAGATTCCAATGTTTCAACATGTTATTGTCAGACGCCCCTGCCCCTCGGTGTGCGAGGGAATCACCTCCGCGCCGGAGCTGGGAAAGCCGGATTACGAAAAAGCCCTGCGCCAGCACGACGCCTACATCGCGGCGCTCCAGCGCTGCGGCGTGGACGTGACGGTCCTGGATGCCATGGACGAGTTCCCGGACTCCTGCTTCGTGGAGGATACGGCGGTGCTGACGCCCAACTGTGCCATCATCTCCAATCCCGGCGCGCCCACCAGGCAGAGGGAGTCCGCCCATATGGTGGATACCATCAAGCGCTTTTACCCGGAGGACCGAATCGCGTACATCACCGCGCCAGGCACCATGGAGGGCGGCGACGTGATGATGGTGGGCAACCACTTCTATATCGGCCTGTCCGCCCGGACCAATCAGGAGGGCTGCCGCCAGTTCATCGCCGCCCTGGAAAAGTACGGCCACACTGGCAGCGTGGTCCCGCTGGAGAAGGTACTGCATCTGAAAACGGGGCTGGCCTACCTGGAGAACAACAACCTGCTGGTGGCCGGGGAGTTCTGCGAAAAGGAGGAGTTCGCCCGGTTCAACAAGATTGAGATTGCGCCGGAGGAGAGCTACTCCGCCAACTGCATCTGGGTCAACGGCACGGTGCTGGTCCCGGCGGGCTACCCCGCCACAAGAGCCGCCATCGAGAGGGCGGGCTATCCCGTTATCGAGGTGGATACCTCCGAGTTCCGGAAGATCGACGGCGGCCTGAGCTGCCTGTCCCTCCGCTTTTAAGCCATGAAGCCCAAGCAGCTGAAAAAGGGGGACGCCATCGGACTTGTCTCCCCGGCCAGCGCCCAGTACAACCGCAGCTGGATCACCCGCAGCGTGTCCGCCCTGGAGAGCTGGGGCTACAAGGTGGTCCTGGGAAAGCACGCTGCCCGGAAGCACGGTTTTTTCGCCGGCACGGACCAGGAGCGGTCCTCAGACCTCAACGAGATGTTCCGGCGGGAGGATGTGGACGCGGTGATGGCCATCGACGGCGGCTACGGCAGCGCCCGGCTCCTCCGGTACCTGGATTTTGACGCCATCCGTCAAAATCCCAAGATTTTTCTGGGTTTCAGCGACATCACCATCCTCCACCTGGCCATCAACAAGCTGACGGGCCTGACCACCTTCCACGGCCCCGGGGCCTGCAGCTTTCCGGAGGAGTACCTCACCGCCTACACCAAGGCCCAGCTGGAAAAGGCCCTGTGCGCGGCGGAGCCGGTGGGGGAGATCGCTCTGGCCAACCCCAAGAAATATATCCACGCCATCGGTTCCGGCGCGGTGGAGGCCCCCATTATCGGCGGCAACATGAGCATGATCTGCACCACCCTGGGCACCCCCTATGAGATTGACGTAACGGGCAAGGTTCTCTTTCTGGAGGACGTGCATCTGGAGCCCTGGTACATTGACCACAACATGGCCCACCTGATGAACGCCGGCAAGCTGGCGGAGGCGGCGGGAATCGTCATCGGGGAGTGCCGGGACTGCGAGCCCAGAACTCACCAGCCCGCCTACTACGCCGACACCAGCATTGAGGATATCTTTGAGGAGTACCTCTCCCCCCTGGGGATCCCCGTCCTCTTCGGCTACCCCCTGGGGCACACCGCCGACATTGCCACGCTGCCCATGGGTGTCATGGTGCGCTTGGATGCGGATAAAAAGCAGTTTGCCGTGCTGGAGAGCGGCGTGCAGGCTGCCAATTCATGAAGAAAGTGAGCGCTTTTATGAAAAAAATAAGACTGATCGCGGGCGCGCTGTCCATCCTGATGCTGGTTGGCTGTCTCGCCGGCTGCGGCTCCTCCGGCGGCGACGAGCAGGTCTACAACACCTATATCGTGGCGGATCCCACCATCTTTGACTCGGCCCTGGCCACCGATACCATCGCCCTGAACATGCTGGTCAACCTGATGGAGCCCCTCCTCCGGCTCAACGAGCGGGAGGACGGAACCGTGGAGACTCTGGAGGCCGGCGCGGAGTCCTACACCGTCAGCGACGACGGCCTCACATGGACCTTCAAAATCCGGGACAACCAGTGGAGCGACGGCGTGCCCGTCACGGCCGACGACTACGCCTACGGCATCTCCCGGGTCCTGGACCCGGAGGTGGGCGCGGCCTACAGCTACCTCTTCCTCTCCATCAAGAACGCCGAGGCCGTCAACTACGGCGAGGCGCCCCTGGAGGAGCTGGGCGTCAGGGCCCTGGATGAAAAGACTCTGGAGATCACTCTGGAGGGCCCCAACTCCTACTTTATGGACCTGCTCTGCCACAGCGCCATGCTCCCCGTCCGGCGGGACATTGTGGAGCAGTACGGCGACGCCTACGGCACCGAGGCGGACAAGATGGTCTACAACGGTCCCTTCCGGGCGGAGAGCTGGACCCACAACAGCGAGGTCGTGCTGGCGAAGAACGACACCTACTGGGACAGCGGCTCCGTGAGGCTGGAGAGAATCAACTACAAGGTCATTCAGGACGAGAACGCGGTCTACAGCTCCCTGGAGAACGGCTCCATTGACAGCGCCAGCACCATGAGCAAGGAGTGGACGGATCAGTTCCTGGCCAACGACCGGCTGGTCCACGTGCAGGCGGACTCCGCCAGCACCTACTACCAGTACTACAACCAGTATGACGAGCTCTTCTCCAACGTCAACGTCCGCAAGGCCTTCACCCTGGCGGTGGACCGGGAGGATCTCAACGAGGTCATCTATGACGGGATGAAGATCCCCGCCTACAGCATGGTCCCCACCGGCGTCTATGTCGGCGGCCAGGAGTACGCCGGACTGGGCGTGAAGCCCATCGAGGAGCTGGCCCAGGAGAGCGCCGACCCCAGGGACCTGCTGGTTCAGGGCCTGCAGGAGCTGGGGATGGACCCGGACCCCACCAAGCTGACGGTTACGCTGTCCCTGGGCGGCACCGACCAGTGGACGAGGACCCTGGCGGAGTATATGCAGCAGACCTACAAGGAGACCCTTGGGGTCAACCTGGAGATTGAGATGCTGGACTGGGGCGCCTTCATCGACAACTACTACAACTACGACTACCAGATGGCCCAGATGTCCTTCGGCGCGGAGTGGAACGATCCCCTGGCCATGCTCTCCAGCGCGGAGAGCAGTCAGGACGGCTTCTGCATCGGCTGGGGCGACGAGCGCTTGGACGAGCTGCTGGCCCAGGCAACCGCCACCACGGACAGCCAGGAGAAGATCCGCCTCATCCAGGAGGTTGAGGAGATCTTCCTCAAGGAGGCCGCCTGTGTCTGCCCCCTGACCTTCAGCACCTACGACTCCTTCACCTATGACTATGTCAAGGGCGTCCAGTACTCCAACTTTGTCACCACCGGCTTCAAGTACACCTACATCGAGGGGAAATAACCGAGAGGCAAAGCCGGCGGCAGAGGGGGGCCCGCGCCCCCTCTGCCGTCGCTCTGAATCATGGGCGCCGGACGTCCGGCGCCGCGAAAGGAGTGAGACGCCATGGCAAAATATATTCTCAAGCGCTTCGCCTATATGCTTGTCACCCTGTTCTGCATCACAGCGGCCACCTTCTTTTTGATGCACTCCATTCCCGGCGATCCCCTCTCCTATATGGCGAAGAAGCTGCCGGAGCAGACCAGGATAAACTACTACGCCAAATACGGGCTGGATAAGTCCAACGTGGAGCAGTTCGGCATCTTCCTGAAGAATGTAGTGACAAAGGGGGACTTCGGCGAGTCCCTGCGCTACCCGGGGCGCAGCGTCACGGACACCATTCTCAAGGGCTCGGCGGTGTCCGCCGCGGTGGGCTTCCAGGCGCTGATTATCGGCGTCGCTATTGGCATTGCGCTGGGAATTGTGGCCGCCTATTTCCGAAACCGCTGGCCGGACTACCTCATTATGTTCCTGGCCATATTGGGCGTGACCATACCGGTGTTCGTCTTTGCCTCGGTGATGCAGTACCTCTTCACGGTGAAGTACCGGCTCCTGCCCACCACGGGTTGGGGCGGCCTGCGGGAGATGGTGCTGCCCGTCATCACCCTGGCCCTGGGCTCCATCGCCGGCTACGCCCGGTATATGAAGTCCAGCGTGCTGGAGGTGATTAACCAGGACTATATCCTGACCGCCCGGGCCAAGGGAGTCAGCGAGTTCAACATCCTGCGCAGGCACGTGCTGCGAAACGCTTTCATCCCCGCGCTGACCCTGCTGGGGCCGGAGGTGGCGGCGGTGTTTACAGGCGCGTTCGTCACAGAGAAGATGTTCGGCATTCCAGGGCTGGGATTTTACTACGTCAGCTCCATCAACGACCGGGACTACACCATGATTATCGGCACAACGGTGTTCTACGCCATCCTGTTTGTGGTGATCCAACTGGTGGTGGACATTCTCTACGGCGTAGTGGACCCGCGGATTACGCTGACAAAGGCGGAGGACTAAGGAGGTGCGCATGGAACAGATTCCCCAGGAAAAATTCCGGATCGTCGGCGTGGAGGAGGGCGGAACCGAGCACGCCGCCCGCAGGCAGGTGGGCTACTGGCAGGACGCCTGGCGCAGGCTCCGGCAGAATAAGACCGCTATGGCGGCCCTGGTTCTGCTGGCGGTGCTGCTGGTGATGACCCTTATCGGCCCCAACCTCACCGGCTACTCCTTTGAGCAGATGGACCGGGAGGCCAAGAACATGGCTCCCTCCGCCCAGCACTGGTTCGGCACCGACGATTTGGGCCGGGACCTCTTCACCCGCGTCTGGCAGGGGGGGCGGGTCTCTATGACCATCGGCCTGCTGGGGGCCCTGGTCAGCACGGTGATCGGCGTCATCTACGGCAGCATCTCCGCCTTTTTCGGCGGCGTGGTGGACAACGTCATGATGCGGATTGTGGAAATTCTCATCAGCATCCCCTACCTGATTATTGTGATTCTTATCTCCGTCATTACCGACAGCCACAGCCTGGGAACCCTGATCCTGGCTCTGACCCTGACGGGGTGGTGCGGCACCGCCCGGCTCATCCGGGGCCAGATCCTCCAGCTGCGGGAGCAGGAGTACGTCCTGGCGGCGGAGGCCCTGGGCGTCAGCCCTCTGCGGGTAATTGTCAAGCATTTGATCCCCAACACCCTGGGCCTCATCATCGTGGGCGTCACCTTCGACATCCCCGGCTACATCTTCTCCGAGGCGTTCCTCAGCTACATCGGCCTGGGCATCCAGCCGCCGGAGACCAGCTGGGGCGCCCTGGCCAGCGCCGCCCAGCAGAACTTCCGCTTCTACCCCTACCAGCTCTTTCTGCCGTCTCTGATGATCGCGCTGACCATGCTGTCCTTCACCCTGCTGGGCGACGGCCTGCGCGACGCTCTGGACCCGCAGCTGCGCCAGTAAGGAGGAGAGCGTATGGAACGAATTTTGGAAGTCAAGGATCTCCATGTCCACTTTAACACCTACGCCGGAAAGATCCGGGCAGTCCGGGGTGTGTCCTTCCACCTGAACCGGGGGGAGACGCTGGCCATTGTGGGGGAGTCCGGCTGCGGCAAGACCGTCACCTCCAAGGCCCTGCTGCGGCTTTATAAGCCGCCCCAGGTGGGGATTGGCGAGACGTCCCAGATCCTCTACAGCGGGGAGGATGTGCTGAAAATGGGCAAAAAGCGGCTTCAGGACTACCGGGGCCACCAGGTGGGCATGGTCTTTCAGGACCCCATGACCAGCCTCAACCCCACCATGAAGGTGGGCGACCAGATCGCCGAGGCCCTGCTCATCCACAACAAGATCTCCAAGAAGGAGGCCAGGACCCAGGCGGTGGAGGCCCTGAAGCTGGTGAACATCCCCAACCCGGAGAAGCGGGCGGAGTGCTATCCCCACCAACTCTCCGGCGGCATGCGCCAGCGGGTGGTGATCGCCATCGCCCTCTCCTGCCACCCCAGCGTCATTGTGGCGGACGAGCCCACCACGGCCCTGGATGTCACTATCCAGGCCCAGATTCTGGACCTTCTGGCGGAGATTAAGGAAAAGACCGGCACGGCCATTATCCTCGTCACCCACGATCTGGGGGTGGTGGCCAATTTCGCCACCCGTATCCAGGTGATGTACGCCGGCCAGATCATGGAGCGGGGAACCACTCGGGAGATCTTCTACCAGCCCAGCCACCCCTATACGGAGGCGCTGCTGAACTCCGTGCCCAAGCTCTCCAGCAAGGACAAAGGGGAGCTCTACTCCCTCAAGGGCACGCCGCCGGATCTGATCTTGGACCTGGCCTGCTGTCCCTTCTGCGCCCGGTGCCCCTACTGCATGCCCATCTGCAGGGAGCGGATGCCGGAGGAGACGGCGCTGAGCGATACCCACCGGGTATCCTGCTGGCTCCAGCACCCCAGCGCCCCCGCTGTGGGGAGCCTCAACAACGCTCGGAAGGCAGGTGAATGATCCATGGCGGAAAAACAGCCTCTGGTGCAGGTGGAGAACCTGTCGAAGCACTTCATAGTGGGCAAGAGCGTCCTGCGGGCCGTGGATAACGTGAGCCTGACCATCTGCCGGGGAGAGACATTGGGCCTGGTGGGGGAGTCCGGCTGCGGCAAGACCACCTTTGGCCGCACGCTGCTCCAGCTCTACCGCCCCACCTCCGGAACCATCATCTTCGACGGAAAGAATGTCAGCGGCATGAAGCGCAGGGAGCTGGTCTCCTTCAAGAAGGACGCCCAGATCATCTTCCAGGACCCCTATGCCAGCCTGGATCCCCGCATGACCATTGGCGACATTGTGGCAGAGGGACTCAACGTCCATTTCTCCCTCAGCGGGGAGGAGAAGCGGCAAAAGGCGGCCGCTCTTCTCCAAAAGGTGGGACTGGGGGAGGACTACATCAGCCGCTACGCCCACGAGCTCTCCGGCGGACAGCGCCAGCGGGTGGGCATCGCCCGGGCCCTGGCGGTAGAGCCCAGGTTCATTGTCTGCGACGAGCCCATCAGCGCCCTGGACGTGTCCATCCAGGCCCAGGTGATCAACCTTCTCATTCAGCTGCAGCGGGATTTCTCGCTGACCTATCTCTTTATCTCCCACGACCTGTCCATGGTCCGCTACATCTCCGACCGCATCGGCGTGATGTACCTGGGCTCGCTGATGGAGCTGGCGGACAATGAGACCCTGTACAGCGACCCGGTCCACCCCTACACCCAGGCGCTGCTCTCGGCTATCCCGGTGGCGGACCCGGATCTGGGCACGGTGCGCCAGCGCATTAAGCTGGAGGGGGAGATCCCCAGCCCCATCAATATGCCCTCCGGCTGCAAGTTCCACCAGCGCTGCCGCTGTGCCCAGGAGATTTGCAGCCGGGAGCTCCCCGAGCTGCGGGAGCTGCCCCCGGGCCACATGGCCGCCTGCCACTTTGCCGGGGAGCTGAGCCGGACGTAGCGAGGCGGGGCGCGCTCCCTCCCCGGCCGGCTGTATGTATCCCGCGCTCACCAAACAACAGGAGGACAACCCCCATGAAGCTGATGATTGCCTCGGACCTCCACGGGTCCGCCTACTACACGGATAAGCTGCTGGCCGCCTGGACTGAGGAGCGGCCGGACAGGCTGCTCCTGCTGGGCGACCTGCTCTACCACGGCCCCCGCAACGCCCTGCCCAGGGACTACGACTGCATGCGTGTGGCGGAGCGGCTCAATTCCCTCAAGGAACGTATCACCGCCGTCCGGGGCAACTGCGACTGCGAGGTGGACCAGATGGTGCTGGAGTTTCCCATGCTCGGGGACTACGCCCTGCTGGAGGTCAACGGCCTGACCCTCTTTGCCACCCACGGCCACCTCTGGAGCGAGGACAGCCCGCCGCCCATGGCCCCGGGGACGGTCCTGCTCAACGGGCATTTCCATGTGCCGGCCTGCCGGGCCCGCGAGGGGTTCCTCTACGTGAACCCCGGCTCCACCTCCATCCCCAAGGATGGCAGCAAAGGCGGCTATCTGATCCTGGAGGACAGGACCTTTACCTGGAAGGATATGGACGGCGGAGCGTGGAAGTCCCACACCGTCCGGGAAGAGCCTGTTATAGTGACCACAGTTGAGAACCTGTATTCACAATCTCAAACGACCGCCTGGGCAGGCCTTTTGCCGCCCTGCATCGTTAAAAAATCTTGAAATCCACCCAGGATTCCTGCGATTTTTTGCCTCGCAGGGCGAGCAAAATTCCTCGCCCATCCG
>CATIYU010000121.1 GCA_949739085.1 uncultured Eubacteriales bacterium
CCACCCGCTTTTTGAACCGGGCGGCCATGTTGTAGTAGGTCATGCCGTGGGCGTGCTCGATGTGCTGGCCCTCCCCGGCCCGGGTGAGGGTGTAGTTGCTGAGGCGGGGGCTGGCGCCCTCGATGATGTCGGTGACGTCCACGCCGAAGGCCTGGGCGCAGCGGTAGATAAAGGCGAAGTTGAGGTCGCTCTCCCCGGCCTCGCACTGGCGGTACTCCTCCAGGTCCACGCCGGTGAGCCGGGCCGTCTCCTCCTGGGTCAGGCCCATGATCTCCCGCAGGTCCCGGATGCGCTGGGCCATCTCATGGAGCTTGAGATCCAGGGCGCTAGCAGCGTGCTGTTTCATGGCAAGGTTCCTCCTGTTCTCTCCGAGGCGAAAGAAAAAACCCGCCCCAAAGATACGGTAATCTTTGAGACGAGTATAAAATACCCGCGGTACCACTCAAATTGCGCCCAAAGGACGCCCCTCAATGGGCTCCAACAAGCCCTGTGCACTGACGCGGCCATCACGGGAAGGTTCTACTTCCCGGCCAGGGGCCCGGTTTCTTCCTTCCAACTCGGGAGCTACAAACCCACAGTTCCGTTTTCCCGGCTCGCACCGCCCGCCGGTTCTCTGAAAAACGTCCCCGGAGCCCTCTCCGTCACAGTTTTTATCAGCAGCGGTCATAGACCGCTTTTCAAATTGTGGTGCCATTTTACCATACCAGCACGGAATTGGTCAAGAGGAAATTTTTATTTTTTAAAAACAGACCGGGATAAACGCCAATTCCATCCCCAATGGCCGCTTTCCCAAGAATTTTTCAGCTTCCCCCTTGTCAAGCCCGGGCTTTTGTGCTATAAATAGTGATTGTTACATGTGAGGAACGGGAAAATAGCGGGTTTGCGGAGTCCAAGAGAGGGGCGGTCACCGGCTGAGAGCCGCCTTGGTCCGTGCCGCTTGGTTCGCCCGGGAGCGGCCCGCGAGAGCGGGACGGTGGTTCCGCCGTTACCGGAAGAGGAGCGCGCGCCCTCCAGGGCGCGAATGCGGGTGGTACCGCGGAAGGCCGGCCTTTCGTCCCCAGTGAGGGGGATGGAGGGCCGTTTGTTTTATCTGAAAGGAGTACCAGTATACCGGTTCAGACCCTTATGTTCCTGTTTTCCCTGGCGTTCGTCCTGATCCTCTGCACGGTCCTTCTGCTCCTCTTCGTGAGCCTTGTTCAATTTATCCGCAACGCCATCCAGTGGGGCAGGAACAACGCCTCCCCCCGGCTGACAGTGGAGGCCCTGGTTACCTCCAAACGCACGGAGTTCCGCCGCCACCGCGGCGGCAAAGGCGGCGCCCGGGGGCGGCTGAGCTTCCAGGGGACCCGTTATCTCGGCTTTCAGCGCGATTAATATCCAGACAAAGGAGTTTTATTGAAGTATGAAAGAACAGCTGGCAAAAATTAAGGCGGAAGCCCTGGCCTCCTTTCAGAGCGCCACCGCCGCCGCGGACCTGGACGCTCTCCGGGTCCGGTATCTGGGCAAGAAGGGGGAGCTGACGGCGGTCCTTAAACAGATGGGCAAGCTCTCCGCGGAGGAACGGCCCGTCATGGGGCAGCTGGCCAACGATGTACGCGCCGTCCTGGAGGGCGCATTGGAGGACTGCTCCAAGCGGTTGGAGGCCGCGGCCCTGGAGCGGCGGCTGCGGTCAGAGGCGGTGGATGTGACCATCCCCGGCAGGACCGTGGCTCTGGGCCACCGGCACCCCATGTATATCGCCCTGGACGAGTTTAAGGATATCTTCACCGGCATGGGCTTTGAGGTGCTGGAGGGGCCGGAGGTGGAGCTTGCAGTCTACAACTTCGACCGGCTCAACGCCGGGGAGGGCCACCCCAGCCGGGACTGGTCCGACACCTTCTATTTTGACCGGGACAGCCGGGTGATGCTCCGCAGCCAGACCAGCCCCATGCAGGTGCG
>CATIYU010000122.1 GCA_949739085.1 uncultured Eubacteriales bacterium
CCACGTCCGGGTGGGCCCGGCGCACCGCCTCTATGCCCTCCGGGGCCGCCAGGAGTACCATAAGCTTGATATTGGCGCACCCGTACTCCTTCATAAACCCGATGGCCGCCGACGCGGACCCGCCGGTGGCCAGCATGGGGTCCACAATGAGCACGTCCCGCTCCGCGATGTCCTTGGGCATTTTACAGAAGTACTTCACCGGCTCCAGGGTCTCCTCGTCCCGGTAAAGGCCGATATGGCCCACCCGGGCGGAGGGCACCATGCGCAGAACACCGTCCACCAGGCCCAGCCCCGCCCGGAGGATGGGGACGACGGCGAACTTCTTGCCCTTGAGCGTGGGGGCCATGGTGGAGCAGATAGGGGTCTCCACCGCCCGCTGGGTGAGGGGCAGGTCCCGGGTGGCCTCGTAGGTCAGGAGCATACCGATCTCGCTGACCAGCTCCCGGAAATCCTTGGTGGAGGTGTTTTTGTCCCGGAGAATAGTGAGCTTGTGGGCCACCAGGGGGTGGCTGACGATGTGGACTTTCCCGCTGTTCATAGCGATCTCCCTTCTTTATCTCCATTTGTTTCCGCTTTTTCCGCCGCTTCCCGCTCCAGCCGCTCCCGCTCCGCCTGGCTCAGGCGCAGATACACAGGGACCAGCTCCTGGGCGGATACCGCGCCCTGGGGCCAGAGGCGTCCGGCGGCCAGACCCACCCCCACGGCGCTCTGCTGGCGCAGATGGGCCGGGGCCAGCTGGCAGGGGACGCCCCGCTCTTGCAGGAACGCGAAGCACAGCGCCGCGCCGTCCCCCACGATGGTCAGCGGGGCGTTCAGCGCCGCCAGACCGCCGGCCGCCTCCTCCAGGGAGACCGCCTGGTCCGGCAGCAGGCGGGCGAGCGTGCCGCCCTCCGCCTGGAATGCGGCGTGGTAGATCTGCTGCCGCCGGGCGTCCATGGCGCAAGCCACCACCCCGTCCAGATGGGCCAAGGGCCAGGCCATGGCCTCCAGGGTGGAGACCGGCAGGCAGGGCTTGTCCGCCGCCCAGGCCAGACCCTTCACGGTAGCGATGCCGATGCGCAGGCCCGTGAAGGACCCGGGCCCCGCCGCCACGGCCAGAGCGTCCATCCCGGCCAGCGGCATCCCGCTGCTGCGGAGCATGTCCTCCACCATGGGCAGCAGGGTGCGGCTGGGGGTGAGGCCCGTGCACTGCCACGCGTGGGCCACGGGAAAGCCGTCCTCCAATACCGCGCAGGAGGCGGCCTTAGCCGAGGTCTCCAGAGCCAGAATTTTCATCGCTCCCCCACTCCTTCTACCGTAATCCGCCGCCAGTCCCCATCCTCCTCACAGCGGCGGAGTGAGACCCGTATTGTCCCCGGCGGCAGGGCCCCCGCCGCCAGGCCGCTCCACTCCACCGCGCAGACGCCCCCCCGGTCCAGGTAGTCCTCCCAGCCGATGTCAAAGAGGTCCTCCGCGCCGCTCAGGCGGTAGAGGTCGAAGTGGAAGAGGGGGACGGGGCCCTCATACTCGTTGACAATCGTAAAGGTGGGGCTGGCAACCCGGCCAGAACAGCCCAGACCCCGGGCCAGACCCCGGGTGAAAGCGGTCTTGCCCGCCCCCAAATCCCCGTCGTAGGCCACCACGTCCCCGGGCCGCAGGCGCGCCGCCAGGGCCTCGCCCAGAGCCTCCGTCTCGCTCTCGCTGCGGGAGAGATATTCCACGGCTGATTCCCCCTTTTCCTTCCGGCTATTCGCCGTCTGTTATGTTCTCCTCCCCGCTGGACGCGGGCCGCTCCAGGGGCAGGTCCATCAGACCCTCCAGGTCCGCTGTGGTGATAGTGCAGATGTCCTCGTCCGTCGGGGACTCCAGGGCCGCCACGCGGCTGGCCTGCCGGGTCACAATCTTCTCAAAGAGGTTGCGCACGTCCCGGGCGTTGCCAAAATTCTGGTCCCGGTCCTCGTAGAGCTCCTCCAGGTGCTCCTTTACCGCCTGCTCCGCCGCCGCGTCCAGGCGGTAGTCGTTGCGCTCCACCCGGCCCTGGAAGATTTTAAAGAGCTGATCCCCGTTGTAGTCCTCAAAATACAGGTATTTGTTGAACCGGGATTTGAGGCCCGGGTTGGCGTCGATAAACCGGGGCATCAGGCTGGCGTAGCCCGCCACGATGACCACCAGATCGTCCCGGTGGTCCTCCATGGCTTTCAGAATGGTGTCAATGGCCTCCTGGCCAAAGTCCTTGTCCGCGTTCTCCGGGGAGAGGGCGTAGGCCTCGTCAATGAACAGCGCGCCCCCCAAGGCCTTGTTGATGACCTCCTGGGTCTTGATGGCGGTCTGTCCCACGTAGCCCGCCACCAGACCGCTGCGGTCCACCTCCACCAGGTGGCCCTTGCTGAGAATGCCCAGGGCGCTGTAGATTTTTCCTATGATCCGGGCCACAGTGGTCTTGCCCGTGCCCGGGTTGCCGGAGAACACCAGGTGGAAGCTCATATCCGGGCACTTCATGCCCCGCTCTTTCCGCATGGCGCGGACCTTCACCAGATTCACCAGACTGTCTACGTCCTTTTTCACCATGTCCAGCCCGATGAGGCCGTCCAGCTCCGCCATGGCCTCCTCCAGGGTGGGACGGGGCGGCTCCACCGCCTGTTCCTTCTCCGGCTCTTGGGTCCCCTCCGCCAGAGGCAGGGGGGCCATGGGGTCCCCGGGGGCCGGTTTGTCCGGAGAGCCGTAGAAGTCGCTGTAGAGGCTCCGGGTCCTGTCCTGTGAGATGACCTTGCTGAACTCGTCCATAAGGTCGTTGAGCTTCCGGCCCAGGTCCCCCCCGTCCTGCGGCGGCGTTCCGCCCAGATACGCCTCCGGCCCGGGAGTGGCGGCCATGGGCGCTACCCCCGCCTGGTCACAGGCCGCCGTCAGCTGGCCGTAAAGCAGGGTGATCCGGCGGCTCTCCGCGTAGGAGAAGGACCCGTCGTAGGAAGCGAAGAGCATCAAAAGGTTCTTCTGCACCTCCGCGAAGGTGCGGCTGAAGGTGGAGCCCGACGCCGCGTCCGCCCGGGCCAGCTTTTGGAAGAAGTCCGGCACGCCCACGGTGTAGCTGGGGTTGGACTGGTAGTAGCCGATGGCCTTCTGAAACTGCTCCGGGGAAAATTTCACCTGCCGGTCTGTGTAGATCTGGTTGATGCCGGTGACGTCCCCGCCCCGCTCCCGGGGCCCCCCGCTGGACGCCGCCCACAGGTACAGGGTACAGGCCCGAAAGTAGGTGTCGATCTCCTGGCTGGTGATTTGCAGCTCCGCCGGAATGCTCTGGCAGAAGTGTCCCACGCTCTCAGCGTAGTCGCGGTGGAAATTTTTATTCATAGCCGCCTCCATGGTTGCATCATTAGCGGATATAGTATAGCACACTTCTCCTGGAAAGAAAAGGAGGAAAGGGCAAAAGTTCACAGATTTGCTCTTGACGGTCCCCGCCGGACGCGCTACCATAGTGCATCATCAAGAAAGAGAAGCCGTCCCCCGGGGCGGCGGGAGGACCTATGGAGCTCAACCGTGCCAATATGAAGAAGCTGGCGGCCCTGACCGCCTTTGCCGTGCTGCTGCTGGCGGGGACGCAGCATTTGGACAAGCTTGCCGCCGCCCTGGGCCTTGCCTGGAGCGTGGTCTCGCCGCTCCTGCTGGGCGGAGCGCTGGCCTTTGTGCTGAACGTGCCCATGCGCTTTCTGGAAAAAAACCTCTTCTCCCGCCCGGCCCGCGCCGGCCGCCGGCGGTTCTCCCCGGCCCTGGCCAGGGCGCTGAGCCTGCTGGCTACCTTTGTGCTGGCGGCGGTGATTTTGCTGCTGCTGGTGCTGGTGATCGTCCCTCAGCTGGCGGAGAGTGTGTCCGGTCTGGGGAACCGGATCATGGACGCCTTCTGGCGGTTTGTCCCCTGGGCGGAGGAGCAGTTCGCCGCCTACCCCCAGATCACCCGGTGGCTGGAGGGGCTGACCTTTGACTGGGAGGCCCTCCTGGCCAGCGCGGTGGACTTCGCCAAAAACGGCTTCGGCAGCGTCCTCAGCTCCACCATCTCCGCCACCAAGAGCATCGTCAGCGCCCTCAGCAGCGGCTTCGTGGCCTTTGTCTTCGCCATCTATCTGCTGCTGCAAAAGGAGAAGCTGGGCCTCCAGTGCCGCAAGGCCCTCTATGCCCTGCTGCCCAAAAGGGCCGCCGACCGCGCTGTGGAGATCGCCCGCCTCACCTGCCGGGTGTTTATGAGCTTCATCACCGGCCAGTGCATGGAGGCGGTGATCTTAGGGGCCATGTTCTTTGTCTCCATGACCATTTTCCGGATGCCCTACGCCCTCTTGGTGAGCTGTCTCATCGCCGTCACCGCCCTGATCCCCATTGTGGGGGCCTTCATCGGCTGCGGCGTGGGGGTGTTTCTGCTGCTGCTGGTCTCCCCGGTGAAGGCGCTGACGTTTTTAGTGCTGTTCCTCGTGCTCCAGCAGCTGGAGGGGAACCTCATCTATCCCCACGTGGTGGGCAGCTCTGTGGGCCTGCCCTCTATCTGGGTTCTGGCGGCCGTCAGCATAGGCGGCAGCCTTTTGGGCGTGGTGGGGATGCTGGTGTTCATCCCCCTGACCTCTGTGGCCTACACGCTCTTCCGGGAGTTCGTCTACCGGCGTCTGCGGGAGCGGAAGCTGCGAATCCGATAGCGACGGGGCCGTGGATCAAATCCACGGCCTCTTTGTTGAAACACCCGCCCCTTTCGTATTGCGTTCTCTGCGGTATCTGGTATAATAGATCCTATCATGTCGAATCCGCAGGACCGGCAGTGCCGCTCCAAGCGGAGGAAATTCATTGGGAGGGATTGTCAAATGTTCTGTCATAACTGCGGCTATCAAATCCAAGACGAGGCGGCCTTCTGCCCCAAGTGCGGCACCAAGCTGCCTCCCCTTGCGCCCACACCGCCCCCGGAGCCGGTGCCGGTTCCTGTACCGGAGCCGGTGCCAGCCCCCGCATCGGAGACCATCCCCGTACCGGAAGCGGTACCCGCCCCCGCATCGGGAACCGTCCCTGTACCGGAAGCGGCGCCTGCCCCCGTTTCGGGAACCATCCCTGTACCGGAAGCGGCACCCGCTCCCGTTTTGGGGACCATCCCCGTGCCGGAAACGGCACCCGCTCCCGTTTCGGGAACCATCCCCGTACCGGGAACGACGCCCGCTCCCGCGTCGGGAACCATCCCCGTACCGGAAGCGGCACCTGCCCCCGTGTCAGGAACCATCCCTGTGCCGGGAATGGTCTCCGCTCCTCCGCCGGTGTCGCCGCCGCCTGCCGCGCCCAACCCGCCGGCGGTGCCTCAGAAGAAGGGCAAAAAGTGGCCCCTCCTCATCGTGCTCCTTCTTCTGATTGCCGGCGGCGCCTATGCC
>CATIYU010000123.1 GCA_949739085.1 uncultured Eubacteriales bacterium
CCCGCCAGCGCCCGGTAGAGGAAGGTCACAATCTGGCCTCTGGTGCAGGAGCCGTTGGGGTCAAAGGTATCCGCGCCAGTCCCGGCGGCGATTCCCTTCTCCACCGCCCAACCGGCGGCCTGGGCATACGCCGCTCCAGAGTGTACGTCCGTGAAGCTGGCGGCACCCGCTTTGGGACTGCCCGCCAGTTTCCACAGGTAGGTCACCGCGCCGGCCCGGGTGCAGGGATCCTTAGCGGACAGACCGCTGTCAACCAGGCCCTGCTCCTCTGCCCACCGGAGGGGGACGGCGTAGTAATCACCGCCGCCAGCCGCCCCGTCGGGCTCCGGGGAACCCTTGGCCCGCCAGAGGAACGTTAAAATTTGCCCCTGGGTACAGACGTCGCCGGGGGAGAACCTGCCGTCTCCCGTCCCGGCGGTAATCCCGTTCTCCAACGCCCACATCACAGGCTGGGCAAACCAGTCGGTAGTCTTTACATCCGCCATCAGGTGGTTGTAGTGGATGTTGGCGTTGGTTAGAGCGTTGTTGAACTCATCCATTTGGATAGCTTTCCACTGGGCCTCCGTGCCGCCGAAGTAAACCTCCTTCACGCCGGTATGCCAAAACGCGGCGTACCCAACGCTGGTCACGCTGGCGGGGAGGCTCACCCTTGTCAATTCTGTGCACTCCCCAAAGGCCCACTGTCCGATACTGGCGAGGCCGGAAGAAGCCGTCGCCTCCTTCAAGCTGGTACAATTATAGAACGCTGAGTCTCCGATGCTGGTCACATTGCCAGGGATGGTTACCCTAGCCAACGCGGTGCGATTGGTAAACGCCCACTCTCCGATGCTGGCAGCGCCGGCGGGAACCGTCAATTCCGTCATGGTCCGCAGCACATGGGGCGGATACTGCCAGGCAAAGGTGGGTACGCCTGTCCCGGCAGTTCCCTTGGCCCGGTTCAGGATAATATCTGTGTAGCATTCTTTACAATCGTCGTCATTCGGGGTGTAATGATTGGTCCTGATATCATGCAGGCCAAACACCGCGCCCCATTTCCTGCTGGTCCGCTCCATAAAGTGGAGAAATTCATGGACATGGACGCCTACGGGAAAGGAATTGCTTTTACCCCAATAGGGGAGGTCTTGATTTAGATAATTAACACACGCATGACCGGTGCCGTTCTCGAACTCGGAGCTGGTCATCCCCCACCAGTCCATACCAATATTCAAGCTGACAATGCTGGTCACATGGTCGTAACGGTCCAGGTCAACCCTGCCTTCCAGAAGAGGAGCTGCCTGCTTCGCGTTAAGATACGAGCCGAGAGCAGAGGGTTCTAATTCTGTCACCGCAGCGTCGATCTCCACCACCTCCACGTGGGCCCGCATCACCCCGAGCTGATTCATGTATGCTTCAAACGCTCTGGAGTGCTCCCGGGCGAGGTCAATTTCCTTCTCGGTCATAGTGTACTTCATGTGTATGGCTTTGCCGTCCGCGTCCTTGCCGTCCGTATCCACGTTTTTGAAGATAGCGAACAGGAAATACCAGTCCGGCAGCGCGGCCTCCGCCGCAGAGGCCGTGGCCGGCAGCAGGGACAGGCACACCGCCAACGCCAGCAGGAGGGACACGACTCTTTTCTTCATAGCTTCCATTCTCCTTATGTTTCATTGCGCGTACTTTCGTAAAAGTGACTTTATTCTACCATGTTTTTCTACCAAACGCAAGGTTGTTTCCTATTGGGGCGCTCCTCCATCCGCAAATAGGGTTCCACCCACAGCAAGTGAGAATGGCTGTTTTATTTCCTCCTGATTAAGTTCCTTTATACCGCATCTTTTTTGTCTACAGAGGACAAAGAAAAACCATGTACCCGCTGGGGTACATGGCCTTTTTGCGTTCATTGCGGCAAAGGCTGCGTTTTCCATTGAGAAGCGCTGCCCCGTGCGGATGGTACATTTCCTTGGGCGAACGGGCCCCTGTCCTGGCTGAATCTCCGGCCCGCGCCGCACCCTGTTGTCAATTCACCCCAGCTTTGCCAGGTAGGGCACCGCTGCGTGGGCGGCGGGATCATTCAGAGGCGACGGCGCTGTCATCGTGAAGTGGAGGCCGTCTGCTTTGGCCCAGGTGAATTTCCCGACGCCATAGGCCATCATGGGGTCCTCGTTCATCTTGTCCAGGGAGAAAATCACGTCGTCCGCAGTAAAATCAGAGCCGTTGCTGAACTTGACGCCCTCCCGGATGGTGAACATGGTGGTCAGTCCATCCTCAGACAGGCTCCAGCTCTCAATAATCCTTGGGTCCGAACTCGACGCACTCCCCACAACGCCCAGGGTGGCGCCCCGCTCTACGGTGAAGGAAGCACCGTCTACAGCGTGAAGCTGCCTCTTCCCAATGGGGAAATATTTTTTCAGGCTCCTCACTTCAAGGATGGCCGAACGCCCCATCATCATGCTCCTTTCCCAAACAGGTGGCAGCTGATCATACGCATGCCGCTGTAATGTTCCTCTGGAGGCGAGGTGCGGCAAATTTCCGACGCCCTGCCGCACCGGGCCGCGAACGGACATCCCTCGTGAAGCTGGGTGTTGTCCGCCACCACACCGGGTATGGGGTGCAGCCGTCTCTCGCGGCTTTCAATGTCCGGTATCGCGCCGAAGAGTCCCTCCGTGTTGGGTAATCAGGAGCATGGACATCTCCATACGCGTTTTCAGGTCGTTCATAAGAGCCAGAACCTGCGCCTGAATGGTCACGTCCAGCGCCGAGGTGGGTTCGCCGGCAATCAGCAGTTCCGGATTACACGCCAGGGCAATGGCAATGCCCACGCGCTGGCGCATGCTGCCGGAGAGCTCGTGGGGGGTAGGACCGCTTCATAATGGGGTCGATGCCCACAAGAGTGAGCAGCTCGTCCACCCGGCCAGCCGCCTGCTCCCTGCTCTGTTGATCAAAGCTGTGGAGCAGGATTCCCTCCGCGATCTGCCGCTCAATGTTTATGGTAGGGTTCAGGCTGCTCATGGGGTTTTGGAAAATCATTGCCATTCTGGCGCCCCGAATGCTCCGCATCGCGGCGTCCTTGAGCCCGATGAGCTCTGTTCCGTCCAGATTCACAGAGCCCGTGTCCACGCTTCCCCTGCTGGGCAGAAGCCCCATCATGGATAGCGCGGTGGTGGTCTTCCCCGCCCCCGTCTCCCCGATGATGCCCAGCGTTTCCCGTTTTTCCAGCTCTATATTGACGCCCTGGACGGCATACGCCCTCTTCTTGTCCTCTCTCTTGTAGGACACATGGAGATTTTCAACGGTTAAAAAACTCATATGTTTACTCCTTCATCTGCGGGTCCAGGGCCTCGGACATCCCGTTGCCCATGAGAGACAGCGCCACATTGATCAGAACGATGACAATTCCAGGCCATATCACAGAATTCGGGTAAATCCGCAGGTACGTCTGCGCCTCGGCCAGCATGGAACCCCATTCCGGCGTGGGATGCTGAATGCCCAGCCCGAGGTAGCTGAACCCGGCGGCAGCCACCACCATGGCGGAGACCTGGGTGGAATACTGAATCATGAGAATGCTCAGCGCGTTAGGTATGACGTGGCGCAGCAGCGCGCAGCCCGTTGTGCGGCCATTGGCTCTGGCCGTCTCTATGTAGCTTTGGCCCACAATGGACAAAAACACAGTCCGGCACAGCCAATACCACCACGGCAATAAGAAGGCTTCCAAAGCCGCGCCCAGGGACCCGAAGGCCAGGGACCATCTGGCCCCGTGGATCAGTCTGGCAAAGGAGTCCCGCCCAAGGGCATCCGTGCCCAGCAGGTGCTCCGCCGACGGCCCCAGGAACCGCTGGTCCGGGTGCTGCGCCAGGACCGTCTCCTGGTATGGCGCCAGTACATCCGCAAAGACAGCCAGCAAAATGACTGCCGCAATGATCACCAGACCGATGAGGGCGGGAGTATTTTTCCGGTACCGCGCCCATGCCCCTCGCAGGAAAGGACTCTTTTTAATCCTTTGTCCGTTCATATTTTCCTCCTGTTTGTACCGCGCCCGCACCCGGGGGTCCAGGAAGGCGTTGGCTACGTCTACAATCAGCAGGCCAATCATCAGCGTCAGGGTCACAAAGATCGTAGAGGCCATAATCATCGGGATATCCTTCATATTGATCGCCTGGAGAATGGTTGCGCCCACCCCCGGCAGGCCGAATATGGTCTCTGTCAGCATACTGCCGCCCATCATGGCGACAAAGGACAGGGCCATCTGCGTCACCACCAGCATGAGGGCGTTGCGCAGCGCGTGTACCACAATGGCTCTGGCGTTAGACGCGCCCTTGGCCCGCGCGGTTTTTATGTACTCCTGGCGCGGGGCGTCCTGCATGGCGCTCCGGGTCAGCCGCAGATAATAGGCGGCGTTTCCGATGGATATTGCTCAGTATAGGCATCACGTAGTGCAGCGGCGAGCCGATTCCGCTGGAGGGGAGCAGGCGGAGCTTGACGGAGAACAGCAGGATCATCATAATGCTCAGTCAGAAGCTGGGTATGGCGGCAATGAGCAGAGAGGAGACCGTAAGGGAAGAGTCAAGCAGGGAATGTTCCTTGACAGCGGTAATCACGCCTAAGGGAGCGCCGATGAGTACCGACGCGATCATAGTCCCCAGCGCCACGGTGAAGGTCACCGGCACCTTAGCAAAAAGGTCCTCGAAAACAGGCTGCCGGGTGAGAAGAGATATTCCGAAGTCAAGGTGAAGCGCGTCCCAGACATAGTATAGATACCGCACAACCACCGGCTGATCCATCCGCGTCATGGCGTTGATCGCGTCCACATCCTCCTGGGCGGCGTCCTTTCCCAGCATGATTCTTCCCGGGTCGCCCGGCGTAAAAGGAGGAGGACCATGCGTCTGTATTCAAATAAGTTTCTTGATTATCCATGCCGGTTTACGACCTTTTTAAATAATTAAAGCATACCAGTATTTGGTGAAAATATAAACTGCTTAACAAATCCTGTGCGAAATAGGCAAATCGGTCCCCTCGCGCCGCAGCGGGCATATGCGCTCCTGGCGGAATTTGTGGGGCAGCGGTGAAAATTAATATAGGAATCTGCGGAAAAATGTGCTATACTATAGCGTCACCGCTCTTAGAGAAAGGAAGGACGCCATGTCCAGACCCCGCCGCGGCAGGCGAACAGCCCGCCGGTTCCCCAAATTCCTGCTTATTCTGCTCCTGTTCGCCGGTTTTTTCTGGTGGAGCAACCGCTCCCTGCAAATAGACCGCTTTCAATTCGCCTCCCAGCGGCTCCCCGCTGGATTTGACGGCTGCGTAATTGTGCAGCTCTCGGACCTGCATGGCGCTCAGTACGGCGAGGACAACGAGGCCCTCCTGCGCGCCGTGGAGGACTGTTGTCCCGACTACATTTTTGTCACCGGGGACCTGCTGGACCAGTACCGCCGCACGCCCCACAGTTACGCCGTGGACCTGTGCCGCCGTCTGGCCGCCATCGCCCCCACCTACTTTGTCACCGGCAACCACGAGTGGGCCCTGCCGGATGTGCCGGACCTGAAGCGGGGTCTGGAGGAGGCGGGGACCACCGTGCTCACCAACGAGTATGTCCTCCTGGAGCGGGGCGGGGACCAGATTGTGCTGGCGGGCATCGACGACCCCAACGGCTACGCGGGGCAGAAGAGCCCCGAGGCCCTGGCCGGGGAAATCCGGGCGGACTGGGACGGCGCTTTCTGGATGCTGCTGGCCCACCGCAACAACTACTTTCCCCGCCAGTACTGCCTGTTGGGGGCGGACCTGGTGGTCTCCGGCCACGGCCACGGCGGGCTTATCCGCCTGCCCTTTACGGACGGGCTCATCAGTGTGGAGCGGACCTTCTTTCCCTCCTACACCGCCGGGTTTTACCGGGAAAACGGCAGCGGTCTCTTCGTCTCCCGGGGGCTGGGGAACTCCGGGCTGACCTTTCGGCTCTTCAACCGGCCGGAGATCGCGGTGCTGACGCTGAAAAGAGGATAATATCCGTGAGAGAATTTTTTGCCGGACAATTTGATATCGCTGTTATCGGCGCGGGCCACGCCGGGATCGAGGCCGCCCTGGCCGCCGCCCGGCTGGGAATGAAGACCATCTGCTTTACCATCAACCTGGACGCGGTGGGCAACATGCCCTGCAACCCCGCCGTGGGCGGCGCGGGCAAGGCCCAGCTGGTCCGGGAGCTGGACGCGCTGGGGGGCGAGATGGCCCGGGCCGCCGACATGGCCTGCATCCAGTACCGCCTGCTCAACCGTGGCAAGGGCCCCGCCGTCCACAGCCTCCGGGCCCAGGCGGACCGGCGGCGCTACCAGCAGGTGATGAAACACGCCCTGGAGCGTCAGGAGAACCTCTCCCTGCGGCAGGGGGAGGTGACGGATGTCCGCCTGACCGAGGGCCGGGTAAGCCATGTGGTCCTACAGACCGGGGCGGTATTCGCCGTGAGGGCCGCGGTTCTCTGCTCCGGGACCTACCTCAATGGCCGCACCATTGTGGGGGAGTGCGTTCGGGAGGGAGGGCCTGACGGCATGTTCGCCGCCACGGAGCTGACGGCCCGGCTGGAGGCCATGGGCCTGCGCCTGCGGCGGTTCAAAACCGGCACCCCGCCCAGAATCAACGCCCGCACCGTGGACTTCTCCCTCATGGAACTCCAGGAGGGGGACCCGGACGCGCCCGCTTTCTCCTTTGAGACCCCGGACCCGCCGGTAAACCAGGCGGTGTGCTACCTCACCTACACCAACGAGGAGACCCACCGGATTATCCGGGAAAACCTGGACCGCTCCCCCATGCACAGCGGCGTCATCGAGGGGGTGGGGCCCCGGTACTGCCCCTCCATTGAGACCAAGGTCACCCGCTTCGCGGACAAGCCCCGGCACCAGCTCTTCCTGGAGCCCACGGGCCTGGATACGGAGGAGCTGTACCTCCAGGGGTTCTCCTCCGCCATGCCGGAGGACGTACAGCTGGAGATGCTCCACGCCATCGCCGGGCTGGAGCACGCGGAGATCATGCGCCCCGCCTACGCCATTGAGTACGACTGCGTGGACCCCCTGGAGCTGCGGCCCACTCTGGAGTGCAAAAAAGTCCCCGGCCTCTACGGCGCGGGGCAGTTCTGCGGGTCCTCCGGCTACGAGGAGGCGGCGGTCCAGGGGCTTGTGGCCGGGGTGAACGCGGCTCTGGCCTTGCAGGGGCGAAAGCCGCTGATACTGTCCAGGGGTGAGTC
>CATIYU010000124.1 GCA_949739085.1 uncultured Eubacteriales bacterium
AAGCTCCGTGGCGTAGTGCAGGTCGCCGCCGGTGCCGGTCCAGCCGAAGGGCAGGTCGCCCCGCAGGGCCAGCATGTGGTTAATGCCGTGGCTGAGGTAGGTCTCCAGCTGCTCCTTAATGCCCTCGCGGGTATTGCCGATGCAGGTGAAGTGAGTGACGGGGGTGCATTTGCCGTCCTTCTGAATCTTGTCGAGCACCTCCAGGTTCTTGCCCACGTTGGTGCCGCCCGCGCCGTAGGTGCAGGAGATGTAGTCCGGGTTCAGGCTGTACAGCTGCTCCAGCACGCCGCCGGCCCCGCACAGCTTCTCCATGCCCACGTCCGTCTTGGGGGGAAACACCTCAAAGGAAAAAGCGGATCTCTCTTCAAAAATATCGGCTACACTCATTGGTCTTGTTCCTCCATAGTTTTGTTTTATTCATAACGGCTGCCCGCCGTCGGGGAAACTGAAAAGGGGGCTCAAACCGGCGTAAAGCTGTAGCGCTTGAGGAGTCCGGCGGTGTTGGTGTGGAAGATGACCGTGCCGTCCGGAAGGTCCTCCCGCTCGATCTCCGCCCGGGGCTCCAGCTGCCGGATATAGGCGCCGGGGTCCTCCACCGACACCTCCTGAAAGTCCACGTCCCGCATCTGATTGTTGCTGCACTGGTTGAAAATCTCGCAGCAGAGCTCATAGTCCTTCATGGCCGTCACTCCGCGGAGATGATGACCGTTCCGGCGGTGAGGTCGGCTGTAAGAAGCCGGCCGGTGATGGTGGTAGTCTCCCCCATCACATCCACAAACGTCAGCTTGTCCCCGTCCGCCGTGATGGTGGCCACGTATTGGCAGAGGACGTTGCCGTCCTCCTTCGCGTTCTTATAGACAGTGGAAAGACACATATTACTTTACTGCTCCTTTGCTCCGTCTTCCTTCATCAGCTCCAGGGCGGCGGACAGGTATCCGTTGGCCTCGTCAAAGGACTCCACCGCGTGGAGGAGCTGGTGGCGGGCCTCGCCGGTGAACTGCTGGGCAATGTCGTTAAGCTCCGCGGCGTGGTGGATGTTGTGGTCCAGCATATACCGCAGAACCGCCACGGCCTTTTCCCCGGTCTCCCCGTGGGTATGCTCATGGGTATGGACGCCGCTTTCTCCGCCGTGGGTGTGTTCATGGGTGTGGGTATGAGCTCCGTCATGCCCGTGCTCGTGGTGCTCCATATAGATTCCTCCAAGTTCGCAAGTTCAAATTGACACAATTTTAACTAAGTACACTATACCCCAAACTTGTCAAGTTTGCAAGGAGTAACCGAAGAATATTTGACGAAAAATTTTCCACATCTTTGTATAAACAGACGGATTCCACCGCCGGGCTGGAAAACCGCTGGACAAACGGCGGCCCGCTGTGCTATAATCATGCCTAACCAGCTGGCAGATTTTACCGCTCTCTTCGTGCAATAGACACAAAGCGTCCGGAAACGCCCAGCTGGGTAATTTGCGCGTGGTGAAGGGAGGGTTCATGACCGGCGGAAGATCTGTTTGCCGGGGAAACGGCCTGGGCCGTTTCCAGTGTTGTCTCGCAGTTCAAGAATCATAATGATAATGTAAGGAGGACTCTCTGTGATCAGCTTCATTATTTGCCTTGCTCTGCTGGTAGGCGGCTACTTTGTCTACGGCAAGGTGGTGGAGAACACCTTCTCCCCCGACGACCGGGAGACCCCTGCCGTCAAAATCAACGACGGCGTGGACTACGTGGTCCTTCCCCAGTGGAAGCTCTTTCTGGTCCAGCTTCTCAACATCGCCGGCCTCGGCCCCATCTTCGGCGCCTTGCAGGGCGCGCTCTGGGGCCCCGTGGTCTTCCTCTGGATCACCTTCGGTACGATCCTGGCCGGCGGCGTCCACGACTTCTTCTCCGGCATGATGAGCGAGCGCAACAACGGCGCTTCCATCTCTGAAATCTCCGGCATCTACTTAGGCGGCTTCATGAAGAACGTCATGCGGGTTTTCAGCGTGGTGCTGCTCATTATGGTAGGCACCGTGTTCGCTGTGGGCCCCGCGGGGCTTATCGTTACCCTGTTTTCCAATAATGGCGTTACCGGCCTTCTGGCCACCACCCTCTTCTGGCTGGTGCTCATCCTGGCCTACTACTTTATCGCCACATTCCTGTCCATTGATAAGATCATCGGCAAGGTCTACCCGGTCTTCGGCATCTGCCTCATCGTCATGGCCCTGGGCGTGGCGGTGGGCATCTTCCTGAACCCGGACTACACTATCCCCGAGATCTGGAGCAATTTCAGCAACATGCACCCCGCCGGGACTCCGGTGTGGTCCTTCATGTTTATCACCGTGGCCTGCGGCGCCATTTCCGGCTTCCACGCCACCCAGAGCCCCCTTATGGCCCGCTGCATGAAGAGCGAGCGCCAGGGCCGCTTCGTCTTCTACGGCGCCATGGTCTGCGAGGGCGTCATCGCCCTCATCTGGGCCGCCGCCGGCTGCTCCGTCTATGAGGTCACGGGCGGCCTCTCCACTGGGCTCCAGGCCATTCTGGCCAACGGCCAGTCCGCCGCCATCTACGATGTGTGCGCCAAGACCATGGGCGGCATCGGCATCGCCCTGGCCATGGTGGGCGTTATCGTCTGCCCCATTACCTCCGGCGACACCGCCTTCCGTTCCGCCCGGCTGGTGCTGGCGGACTGGATGAAGCTGGACCAGGCCGGGTTCAAGAACCGGCTGCTCCTCTGCGTGCCGGTGCTGGGCGTGGGCGCGTTCCTGGGCATCGGCAACTGCCTAGGCTTCATCGACTACACCGTTATCTGGCGCTATTTCAGCTGGACCAACCAGACCTTGGCCATGATCGTGCTGTGGGCCGCTTCCATGTATCTCTTCTACGACAAGAAGAACTACTGGATCACCGCCGTCCCCGCCACCTTCATGAGCGCCGTGTCCGCCACCTACTTTGTCCTGGCCCCTGAGTGCCTGGGCAAGCTGGTGAACACCTACGCGGACGGCAAGCTGGTGTCCTATAACACCCTGTTGGCCTATCCTGTTGGCGTCGCGGTAGCCGCGCTGTTCCTGGGCGTATTCCTCTACACCGTCAAGAAGAGGAAGGTTTCGCCCCAATACGAGACCTTGAGAAGATAACCGGAAAACAGCGGAGGGGCCTCCCGCCTCTCCGCCGTTTCTATTTCTGGAGGCTTGGGAATGATTTTGTATTTCAAACCAAAACAGCTGGGTTCTGCGGCCCTGCCGCCGGAGGAGCTGGCCCGTGACAAAATAGGTTGTAAAAAATACGGCCCCTGCGGCGTGGGGGAGAAGGCCCTTTACCTCAACAGCTTTTTCATCGACCGCTGTTTTTATGTGCCTATCTCCTCGGT
This sequence comes from uncultured Eubacteriales bacterium, assembly GCA_949739085.1. The sequence goes on from CATIYU010000124.1 coordinate 3,343, forward strand.
GCGGCGGGTGTTCAAGCGGGTGGCCCTGAGCAAAGGCGGCTTCACGGGGCGGGGGATGTTCGCGTCCATCCCCTACCTGGTGGTGGAATATGACGGCGGCGTCCAAAAGCAGTGTATTTTCAAGGACGAGGGTCACGTGGACCTGCTGCTGGCCCACCTGGAGCGGACCCACCCGGACATTCCCCGGCTCAGCGAGGCGGGGGAGCGGCGGCTTGCGGAACAGGCCCGCCGGGAGGCGGAGCGCTATTTAAAGGAGCTCTCCCCCCAGGCCCAGGCGGCCCGGGAGGAGCTGGAGCGGGCGGAAGCAAAGCTGGCGGAGCGTCCGGACCTGGCCGTCTGGCTGTCCCAGGCGGCCCGGAGAAAGCGCGGCAGCGACCAGTCCAACCCGGCCTATAAGTGGGTGGCCCTGACGGTTGTCATCGCCGGGGCGCTGGCGCTGCTGTACGGCCTGTGGGCGGCGTTTTCCGGCGATACCACGGGGCTCTACTTCCTGCTCTTCGGCCTGGCGGCGGTGTTTTTCTTTTCCGGCGCACAGGTCCTGCCCACAGCGAAGAACAACCGGCGGGCCGTGGCTCGGGAGTGGGACGAGGCCCGGGCGGCGGCGGGAGAGTTTATCGGGGAGCGGTTCCCGGTCCCCTGCCAGTACGCCCACCCGGTGGTGCTCCGGCGGATGGTGCGGATCATCCGGGAGGGCCGGGCCCAGACCGTAGAGGAGGCGCTGGAGCGGCTGAAGGACGATCTCCGGGCCCTCAATTCCAGCGTACAGGTGGAACAGGAGGAGTACGACGAGGTGGTGTCCATCAAGCCCATGTTCCTGCTGTGCGGCTATAAATAAAAATTGGGAATCATTGGGAGGGCCCGGCGGAGACGCCGGGCCTTTTTCCGCGCATAACATGGGGTCCGGCGGCGCACACTGAGAGCAAAACCAACCAACAAGGAGGTTCTTGCTATGTCTCATGCCAACCGCCGGTCCCTGCTGACCTTTGGCGCGCTGATGGCGCTGGCCCTGATTGCGGCCACGGTGCTGTCCCTGGACGTGGAGGAGGCGGCGCCCGCCGCCGCGCCCGCCGCCGTCCCGGCTGCCGCCGATTGGGGGCTGTCCTTCCAGAACGAGGGCCAGCCGCCGGTGGGGAACGCCGCGGCGGCCGATCTGGCCCAGTATGGCGCTTACTTCCTGGGCGACACCGCTCAGAAGGTGATTTACCTCACCTTTGACTGCGGCTATGAAAATGGCTGCACAGAGCAGATTCTGGACGCTCTGAAAAAACACAACGCGCCCGCCGCCTTCTTTGTGGTGGGGAACATGGTGGAGACCGCCCCGGACATCGTCCGGCGCATGGCGGCGGAGGGCCATGTGGTGGGCAACCACACCTACCACCACCCGGACATGTCCAGCATCTCCCGGCAGGACGCGTTCCAGAAGGAGCTGGAGAGCCTGGCGGAGCTCTACCAGCAGACCACGGGAAAGCCCCTCTCCAAATTCTACCGCCCGCCTCAGGGGAAGTACAGCGTGGAGAACCTGAAGCAGGCCCAGGCCCTGGGGTACAAGACCGTATTCTGGAGCTTGGCCTATGTGGACTGGTACGTGGACGACCAACCCACGCCGGAGCAGGCCTATGCTAAGCTCCTGCCAAGAATCCACAACGGCGCGGTGGTGCTGCTGCACTCCACCTCCAAAACCAACGCGGCCATTTTGGATGATTTGCTGACAAAATGGGAGGAGATGGGGTTCCGGTTCGCCTCACTGGAGGAACTGCCGTAAGGTGAAGCGGGAGATTTTGGACAAAATGCCGCAGGTAGATTTGCCTGCGGCGTTTTGGTCCTTTTTTGAGGATGGGATGGGGGCCGCCCTGGAACTTTGTGACATTCGACCGTGCATATACAAAGTTTTATACAGAAAACTCATTCACACAAATGAAAAAGCGGGATTATTTCTGCTGTTGTGGTCTATAAAAATCATACATATGAAATACAGTTGAATATATAAATGGATTGTAAGATATTGTTGTGGAAAATGTGTAGATGCTTTGCTATAATAAATTTGTGCAAAATGGAGGCAAATCCGCTTGACAAGTTTTTCAGGAGGCGGCGATGGTCCAGCTGAAACGGCTCTTAAACAATGAGAAAATAAAAATACTGCTGGTTTCAGGAATCATCGCCGCTGTGGTGCAGGCCGTGCAGATGACGCCGGGGGTGCTCCGGAACTTCTCCGACTGGCTCTTCCTAGTGGGGCTGCTCCACATCTTGGTGGGCGCGGTGCGGTACATAAGAAATGTGGGCCTCTTTAAAACCTTCTCCTATATGGCCTACAAGCGGCGGTGGAAAAAGACCGCCCGGTCCGGCGAGGCGAGGCCCATGAGCCTGGCTGAGTATACGGTAAACGTGATCCTGAACGACGCCAACCAGCGGCCGGTGGCCTGGTTTTTGGTGGCGGGAGTCCTGCTGTGCGGGGCGTCGTTCCTGGCAGCTATAGTCATCATGCAGAGGTAATTTCCCGGCAAACGCGGGGGCTGGCCGCCTGGAACAGGGGCGGCGGCTTTCCTGGGGCGGGCGGAAGCCCGGATTTCTATAATAGGTTTGCCGGCACGGCACGCCGGCGGAACCGGCAGGGCGCGGCATACAAGGGGTCCCCTTGTATGCGGCGGAGCACGCTGCTCCGCCTGATTCTCCCTGTCTGGGGCCGGACGCGCTGAGGCGGCAAGCATATTATACATACTACAAAAACAGGAGGAAATCACTACATGAAGAAGAAAATGTCACGTTTTCTTGCAACGTTCCTTGCTGCGCTCATGCTGCTGTCTCTGCTGGCAGCCTGCGGCGGCGGTGGGAACAACCAGGGCAATACCCCGAACAACACGCCCAACAACACCCAAGGCGCTGGCGACAACACTCCCGATGACACCGGCACCCCTGACGACACTACCGGCGGCGACGCCACCGGCGAGAAGGTCCTGCGTCTGACTACGGGCGAGTGCCCCGCAACCCTGAACCCCCATCAGATGTCCACGGATTACTACAACATTGATAAAATTGTAGCGAAGCTGTACCACATGGTCTACGATGAAGCCTCTCAGGCCCGCACCTACATCGAGGAGCTGGCTGACGGCGATCCCTACATGGTGGACGGCGACGTAACCCTGTGGGAAGTCAAGGTCAAGTCCGGCTACACCTTCGTGGACGGCACCCCCATCGACGCCTACACCTTCGAGGAGAGCATGAAGCTGCTCAATGACCCGAAGCTGGCCAACCGCAACGTGTTCGTTACCAACGTGGTAAACGGCGAGGAGTACCTGCTGGGCGAGTGCGAGTGGGAGGACGTGGGCTTCAAGGCCATTGACGCCAACACCATCCAGGTCCACTACCTGCCCGACTTTGAACCCGTCAACGCCAAGGATTTTAAGATCAGCTTCTCCTTTGCCGCCAACGGCGTGGTCCATCCGGAGATGTACAAGTCCTGCATCAGCGCGGACGGCAGCCAGTGTACCTATGGCTCCTCCAAGGAAACCTTCGTCTCCTCCGGCCCCTACGAACTCACCGAGCTCATTCAGGGCCAGTACTGGGAAATCACCAAGCGTACCGACGCCGGC
>CATIYU010000125.1 GCA_949739085.1 uncultured Eubacteriales bacterium
AATTGCTGCGGCCCGCCCGTAAAATTCTGTGGCAACGCCCCGAATTTCCCGTCAATTCAGACAAATTAAGTTTGAATAATTGAACTAAATAGACAAAAATCTGCCGTTTGTCAAATTTTCTGTTGACAGATATTACGCCGGATGATAAACTCTGTTTTAGTAAAATATTTTAGTTTAAAATTTTAGTAATTACTGGCAGCCATGTGGAGAGCGGCAGCTCCGCTCTCCGTGGATGATATTTCAAACCACAAGGAGGGGGGACACAATGAGCGAGGTCAAAGCGGACGGCATCATTCTGCGGGCAGAGGGCATCAGCAAAAGCTTCGGTCCGACAAAGGCCCTGGTCAAGGTCAGCTTTGAGATCAAGCGCGGCCAGGTAGTAGGGCTTATCGGCGAAAACGGGTCGGGAAAATCCACATTCTCCACCATCGCGGCGGGCATCCAGAAGCAGGACGAGGGACAGCTCTACCTGAACGGGGAGCCCTATTCCCCGGCTGACATCACCGACGCCATCGCCCACGGGGTGAGCATGGTCGTCCAGGAGCAGGGCACGCTCAACGGCATCAGCGTGGCGGCGAACATCTTCGCCGGCAAGGAGCAGCAGTTCACAAAGGCGGGCTTTCTGGATCTGAAGGCCATGAACACGGCGGCGGCTCGGGCCCTGGAGAGCATCGGCGTCACCGGCGTAAACCCGGCGCAGCTGGTCAATGGCATGTCCTTTGAGGAGCGCAAGCTGCTGGAGGTGGCTCGGGCCGAGTGCTCCAACCCGCAGCTTCTCATCATCGACGAGACCACCACCGCTCTGGGCAAGGAGGGCCGGGACGTCATGTACCGCCTCATCGAAAAGATGCGGCAGGGCAGCCGCTCCGTCCTCTTTATCAGCCACGATATTGAGGAGCTGATGAATATCTGCGACTCCATCATCGTGCTGCGGGACGGCCACTACATAGGGGCCCTGGACCGGGAGGAGATGACCGTCGGGGCTCTGCGGAAGATGATGGTAGGCCGGGAGATTGCGGAGAACTTCTACCGGAACGACTACAACGGCCGGCTTACCGACGAGGTTGCCCTCCGGGCCCGGCATATCTGCTACGGCCCCATGAGGGACGTCTCCCTGGAGCTCCACAAGGGGGAGATCCTGGGCATCGGCGGACTGACCGACTGCGGGATGCACGATCTGGGGAAGGTGCTCTTCGGCGCCATCCGCCCGGACTACGGCGAGGTCACGGTTGACGGCAGCACAAGGATCACCTCCACCGGACAGGCAGTGAAGAACCACATGGGCTATATCTCCAAGAACCGGGATACGGAGGCCCTCATGAGCGCCGGGAGCGTAAAGGACAACATCTGCCTGCCCAACCTGCCGAGGCTGAAAAAGCTGGGGCTGGTTCCGCCCCGGCGGGAAATGGAGCTGGCAGAGGCGTGGGGAAAGACGCTGAGCATAAAGATGCAGTCCCCCAAGCAGTACTGCATGTACCTCAGCGGCGGCAACAAGCAGAAGGTCAGCATCGCCAAGTGGCTGGCCAGCGAGGCGGAGATCTACATCTTCGACTGCCCCACCCGCGGCATCGACATCGGCGTCAAGGCCGACATCTACCGGCTGCTGTCGGACCTGAAAAACCAGGGCAAGGCGATTCTGATGATCTCGGAGGAGCTGCCGGAGCTCATCGGCATGAGCGACCGCATCCTGACCTTCAAGAACGGGGAAATCAGCGGAGAGTTTCTGCGTGACCCGTCGATCTCGGAGCACACCCTGATCGACTACATGATTTAAGGGGGCGGCAATTTATGAATTTTTCCAATGTAACGGCCAGGGCGGAAAAGGACGGCCTCCGGATGGCCAGGGACACCTTCAAGGCGGTGGTTCCCTTTCTGGGGCTGCTGTTCATCTGCGTGTTTTTCCAGATTGTCAGCGGCGGGAAGCTCCTGTCCCCGGCAAATCTGAAAACCTTTGCCAACTATGCCTTCCAGATTCTCATTCCCGCCTGCGGCGCGGTGTTCCTGATGAGCCAGGGCAGCCTGGACTACTCCATGGCGGGCAATGTCTGTGTCAGCGCGGCCCTGGGGGCCATGGCCTCCCACACCAGTATTCCCCTGGCCGTTGCCGTGGTCCTCGTGTCCAGCGTGGTCATGGGAGCGGTAAACGCCTTTACCTGCGTCGGCCTGGGCGTGACCTCTTTCATTGCCACCCTGGCGGCCTCCTTTGTCTACACCGGCCTGGCCTCCGTTCTGCTGGGCGGGGGCGCGCTGACCGCCGACTTCGCGTTCAAGAACGCGGACACCCTGCCGGTCAAGTACGGCGTAATTGTTCTGGTTCTGGCCGTCACCTATATCGTCTTTACCTACAGCCCCTTTGGAAAGCACTGCCGCGCCCTGGGCGCGAAGGAGGAGGTCGCCCACCAGTCGGGCATCAACGTCAAGCTGGAACGCGCGATTCCCTTCCTGATCTCCGGTTTCTCCTGCGGCGTCCTGGCCCTCTTCACGCTGGTGAGAACGTGCAGCGCAGCCACCGGCTCCGGCGCGGGAACGCAGATCAACACCATGCTGGCTCTGCTGCTGGGCGGCATCCCCTTCTCCGGCGGCTGGTCCTCCCGGTTCCGGGCCGTGATTGTAGGCGGTCTGATCATGGCCGTGGTCACAAACGGGCTGGTCCTCATCAACCTCAGTGTGGAGCTTCAGCAGCTCACCAAGGGCATTATCTTCATCATCGCCGTGGCGCTCTCCTTCGACCGGGAGAATACGGCGGTTATCAAGTAAGTTCGCAATATAGTGGAAAACTATTCAAAATTTAGGAGGAACATCATGAAAAAGGTATTGTCTATGCTTCTGGCGCTCTCTATGCTCCTGTGCCTGCTGGCCGGCTGCGGCGGCGGGGAGGGCGGACAGTCCGGCCAGCCGAGCAACGGCGGGGACGCCGCGCCTGCGGAGCGCACCGAGCCCTACCGTCTGGGCGTGCTGAGCCTGGGCTCCCTGACCACGGCCTTCAAAGCGGCCACCCTGTCCCTCCAGGACATGTGCGACGCCGCCAATGTGGAGCTGGTCCAGGTGGAGCTGGCCGGCTTTGACGACCAGGGCTTCCTGACCACCTACGAGAACATGATCAACATGGGTGTGGACGGCGTCGTGGCCTACACCTTCTCTGAGGGCACCATCCGGCTGCTGGCCGACCTCTTTGAGGAGAACGGCGTGGAGTGGTTCCTGGCCAACCGGCAGATCTCCGATCCTGAGCTGAAGGAGTATGTGTTCAGCAAGTCCAAGTTCGTGGGCAACTGCTTCTGCGACGAGCAGCAGATGGCCTACAACGTTGTCGAGCAGCTCCACAAGGACCACGGCGTGAAGAACCTGGCGGTCATCGGCCTGACCCAGGGCGATCTGAACGGCGACCTGCGGGACAAGGGCATCGCCGCCGCCTGTGAGGACCTGGGCATCAATCTGCTCACCGAGACCCGCGGCATCGCCACCGCCGGCGACGTGACCAACGCCGTGGAGGGCATCATCACCTCCTATCCCGAGGTGGACGGCATTTTCATCGTAGGCGGCGCGATCACCACCGGCGCTCTGGCGGGCGCCAACCAGTCTCTGGTCAACCACGGGCTCAGCGGCAAGGTGGCTATCGGCATGATCGACATTGCCGCCGGTATGAGCGAGTACATGGGCGACGGCAATCCCCTCAAGGTGGTGGCCGGCGGCAACCTGGTCATGGACTACATCTTCGCCGGCGCCTGCATGATCAACCAGTCCAACGGTGTCAACGCGGACCAGACCCCCTACATCGTCAACACCAACATGATGTTCGTCTACACCCCCGAGGACGCCGTGGACTATGACGCCTACTGCGAGAATACGGAGCGGCCCCTGATGTCCGGCAGCAAGTGGAGCGAAACCCTGCTTGGGAAGGATTTGACCACCATCCAGGCGTTCTCCGACAGCTTCTCCATTACCGAAGCAAAGGCCTTGAATCAGTAACCAACCGGCGAGGGGGAGCATCCGCACATGGCACGGACGCTCCCCCGTCCCTTTCCCGCGCGGCTAAGGTCCGCGATTATGATGAAAAGAGAGGTGGGTATTTCATGAACTCCGCTAAGACAAGCGCCAAGCTCCTGTCCCTTCTGAAAGCCTGCATGATCCCTGTGGCCCTGTATCTTGTTCTGCTCCTGCTCATCCCGGACCGGGTCGGAAACCTGGACTCCATTATCTCCATGCTCTCTCTGGCGGTTGTGCCCACAATCGTCGCCTACGGCGTACACTTCGGCTTTATCAGCGGCATTATGGACTTCTCCGTGGGCTCCCGCATGGTCCTGTCCGGAATGTGCGCCGCCATCGGAGGGCACTACGGCGGGGCTCTGGGCATGGCAGCCGCCGCGCTGCTGTCCTCCCTGCTCCTCTCGGCGGTTGTGGGCGGACTGTTCGCTGGACTCAAGATTCCGTCTATCGTCATCTCCCTGGGCAGCCTGATGGTGTTTGAAACCGGCAGCGTGTATCTGGCCCGGTACTGCGGAAAGCTGCTTCCGGAGATCTCCACCGGCCAGTACATCAAGGCCCCCGAGGGGCTTCTGTTCCTGGGCAAGTTCCCCTACAATATCATCATTCTGGTGCTCATCGCCGCCCTCTTCGACATCGCCAACAGCCGGACGAAAATCGCCACCCAGGCCCGGGTGGTGGGCAGCGACGAGCTGATCGCCCGCAACATCGGCATCAAGCCCATGCAGGTGAAGTTCAGCACCTACGTCTTCGGCAGCGCCTTCCTGGCCCTGGCCTCCGTTCAGTCGGCCTGCTACTCCAGCGCCGTGGGCTACTCCAACTCCATGGCCTCCATGGCGATGGTGTTCCGCCCCATGATGGCCGTCATCATCGGCATCTCCATGTCCGCTCTGGTCCGGCACAGCGTCGGCATCTACATCGGCTCCCTGTGCCTGAGCATCATGTTTACAGGCATCATCGCCCTGGGCTGGCCCGACAGCCTGCAGAACATCTTCCTGGGCGTGTTCCTGACAGCGGTTCTGGCTCTGCCCACAATTCAGCGGTCCATTGCCGCCGGTAAGCGCAGAAAGGCCGCGCGCAGGCGCTTTGAGAGCTCCGGCGCGGCAAATTAGGAGGACACCCGATATGACTTCTTTCCCGATTGACTCCGCCAAAATCATTGACGCCCTGCAATATCCGGACGGAATTGTGGATGTGGTGATCGACACCGACGCCTATAACGAGGTGGACGACCAGTTCGCCATCGCGTGGGCCCTGTGCTCCCCCGAGCGGCTGAATGTGCAGGCGGTCTACGCCGCCCCCTTTTGCAGCAAGGCCATCCAGACGCTGCTGCCCATTTCGGAGGACGCCCTGAAGGGGTTTTCTCACTACGCGGGCGACCCGGCGGAGGGAATGGAAAAAAGCTACCAGGAGATTTTAAAGCTTTTCTCCCTCATGGGGGAGGACCCGGCGGGGCGCGTCTTCCGGGGCTCCGGCCGCTATATCGGCGGGGACGGACTGCAGGTGGACAGCGAGGCGGCCCGGGATCTGGTCCGGCGGGCCATGGCCCGGAAGAGCGGGGACCGGCTCTATATCCTGGCCATCGGCGCGATTACAAACGTGGCCTCCGCCATTCTGATGGAGCCTGAAATCGTGGATCGGATCACCGTCGTCTGGCTGGGCGGACAGCCGCCCCACTACAACAGCGCCGTGGAATTCAACCTGATGCAGGACATGACCGCCTCCAGGCTCCTGCTGGACTGCGGCGTCCCGCTGGTTTTGATCCCCTGCCTCGGCGTGTCCTCCCACCTGGCGGTCACACAGCCGGAGCTGGATACGCTTCTCATCGGCAAGAGCAGGCTCGGCAGCTATCTGGGCGAAATTGTGAAGGAGACCTTCAACCCCGCCGCCCTCCCCATGTCCGACCGGTTTATGAAGGCGGGATACCTGCGGTCAATGGACGATGTGCCTCCGGAGATCGCCAGCCGCTATGCCGCGAGGACAGCCGCCTGGTCCCACATTATCTGGGACATCTCCGTTGTGGGCTATCTCATCAGCCCCAACTGGTGCGCCTCCACCCTTGTTCCTGCTCCGGTTCTGCGCGATGATATGAGCTGGCAGTCCGCCCCGGACCGCCACCCCATCCGGCTCTGCCACTATGTCAGCCGGGACCACATGCTGGGGGATATGTTCGCGAAATTTGAGGCCCTTGGCCGGTAGGTCAGCCCGCGCCTGTCCCTTTTCGGCTTGACGGTTTTCTCTTTCTGGGGTACAATCAGTTCATCATCACTCCCTGCGCACAGACAGATACCAGCCTATCTTGGAGAAAATGCTACATGACGATTAAGGACATTGCCGCTATCGCGGGCGTCTCCGCCACGACCGTCTCCATGGTCTTGAACAACAAGGCGGAGTCCATCTCCGAGGAGACTCGGGAAAAGGTCCTGCGGATCGCGAAAGAGTACAATTTCAAGCCCTACGCCAAGGTGCTTCAGAACGCCGCCGCCCCCAGCGGCCTGCTGGGCCTCCTGATTCCGGGGACCGCCGGGGATTTCAGCGGCTTTATCGCCGGTGCGCAGGAGGCCGCCGCCGCCGAGGGCTACAGCGTGATTCTCTGCTCCGCCCAGGACGAACAGGCGGCGAAAAAGCACCTGAGCGGCCTGTTTGGCCGGGGGGTGGACGGCTTCGGGCTCTATCTCCCCGGAGAAATGGAGCTCGACTCCCTCTTTTCCGGCGCCCCGGAGCGTCTGGTCTACGCCGCCGCCACCCACTGCTCCTCCACGGAGAAGCGGTGCGCGGCCTTCTGCTCCTTTTCCGAGGCTGCCCGGCTGGCCGCGGAGCACCTCCTCACCTACGGGCACCGGCAGATTGCGCTGCTCGGCTGGCAGGGGCACGCCCTCGCCGGGGAGCTCACCTCCGGCTACGGCGAGGCGCTGCGCCGCCGCGATGTCACCCTGCGGGACGAGGCGGTCTGCCTCTGCGCCAGCGTGGAGGACGCGGCGGGCTATGTCCGGCAGCTCATCTACGGAAGAAATACCGCCTTCCTCTGCCAGGACGCGCAGATCGCCGCCTGTGTCTACCGGACCCTCAGCCACTACAGCCTGCAAATCCCCAAGGACTACTCGGTGATGAGCGTGTCGGACGCCTGCGCCCTGGACGTGTTTGCCCCCCGCCTGACAGCGGTTGATCTCCGGTTCCGGGAGATGGGACAGTCTGTCGTGCGGACACTGATCGCCCGCATTGAGGGCGTCGTGAAAAAGCCGCCGGAGCCCCGGCAGCTTCAGCCCCGCCTGCGGCAGGGGGGGAGCGTCACGCCGCCCATGAAGAACATGGGGAAGCGGATTGTCGTTGTGGGCAGCATGAACATGGACACCATCATCCGTATGCCCCACATTCCGACCTCGGGGGAGAGCCTGCTCTCCCAGCGGATCAGCAACTACCCCGGCGGGAAGGGGGCCAACCAGGCGGTGGGAATCGCCAGGCTGAAGGGCGACGCCTACGCCATCGGATGTATGGGACTGGATGTGGAGGGGCGGCAGATCTACAACAACCTGATTGAGAGCGGCGTCAACACAGCCGGCATCCGCTCCGTCCACGACAAGCCCACCGGGAAGGCGTACATTCTGGCGGCGGAGAACGGGGAGAGCACCATCGTGCTCTCCAACGGGGCAAACGGCTATCTGCTGCCCAGCGTTGTGGAGAAGAGCGCGTCCAGCTTTGAGGGGGCGGAATTTTGCCTGCTCTCCACGGAGATCCCCTGGGAAACCGTCCTGTATACCATCGAGCTATGCGCGCGGAATCAGGTGAAGGTTATTTTGAAGCCCACCGTGCCGGAGCCCATTGCCCCTGATGTATTGGAGCGGGTCACCTATCTGATTCTGAACCAAAAAGAGCTGGAGCTCCAGATAGCGGAGGCGCTGCCGGTGGAGGAGAAGGCCGCCCGGCTGTCCGGCCGAGGGGCGCGGAACGTCATTGTCACCCTGGGGGACAGGGGCTGCTATCTCCACAGCCCGGAGCTCAAGCGATTCTTCCCGGCGGCGGACTTCCCCGCCGTGGACGCCACGGGGGCGGGGGACGCTTTTATCAGCGCCCTCGCCGTCTACCTCAGCGAGGGACACGGCATCGTGCCCTCCATCAAATTCGCAACCTACGCCGCCGGACTCAGCGTCACCAGGGATGGCGTGCAGCCGGCGCTGGCGGAGCGCATCGCGCTGGATATCTACGCGGAGCAGATCGACGCGACATAGGCCGGCCCGCAAAGCAGCCGGATATCAAAAGGAGGCCGGACAACATGGATACAAACAAGGAATTTCTGGGCACGGAGCCGGTGGGCAGGCTGCTGTTCCGGCTGGCCATTCCATCTGTTATCGCCCAGCTCGTGAATCTGCTCTACAACATCATCGACCGCGTGTACATCGGCCACATGCCGGGAGAGGGGGAGCTGGCCCTGACAGGCGTCGGGGTGTGCCTGCCCATCATCATGGTGGTCAGCGCCTTCGCGGCCCTCATCAGCTCCGGCGGCGCGCCGCGGGCCTCCATCTCCATGGGAGAGGGAAATACGGAGGCGGCGGAAAACATCCTGGGCGGGTGCTTCACAGCGCAGCTGGTGGTTTCCACCCTTCTGACCGCCGTTCTGCTGGTGTGGAACCGGGATTTTCTGATGGCCTTCGGATGCAGTGAGAACACTATTGAATACGCCGTCAGCTATATGAACATCTACGCCGCCGGTACCATATTTGTCCAGCTGACCTTGGGTATGAATGCCTTTATTACCGCCCAGGGCTTTGCCAAGACGGGAATGGCTACCGTGCTCATCGGGGCTGTGTGCAACATTATCCTGGACCCTCTTTTTATTTTCGGCCTCCGTATGGGCGTCAGCGGCGCGGCTCTGGCCACGATTTTGTCCCAGGGCGTGTCCTGCGTATGGGTCATTGCGTTTCTGTGCGGGAGGAAGTCCAAGCTGCGGCTGAGGCGGCGCTGCGTGAAAATCGATCCCAGGATCATTCTGCCCTGCCTCTCCCTGGGCGCGGCTACCTTCATCATGCAGGCCAGCGAGAGCGTGATCTCCGTCTGCTTCAACGCCTCCCTTCTCCGGTACGGCGAGGATATCGCCGTGGGCGCGATGACAATCCTCACCAGCGTGATGCAGTTCAGTATGCTGCCTCTCCAAGGGATCGGACAGGGGGCGCAGCCCATCATCAGCTACAACTTCGGCGCGAGAAACGCGGAGCGGGTCAAAAAGGCGTACGCTCTGCTGCTGCTGTCCTGCCTGTTCTGCTCCACGCTGGCGTGGGGAATGATTATGCTGTTCCCCCGGTTTTTCGCCAAGATATTTATCGTAAATACCGCGTGGCTGGACTTTACCGCCGCCGCCCTGCGGGTCTACTGCGCGGTGAATCTGCTGATGGGGATTCAGATCGCGTGTCAGATGACGTTTGTGTCCCTGGGCAACGCGCCGTGCTCGATCATAGTGGCGGTTGTGCGGAAATTCGTGCTGCTG
>CATIYU010000126.1 GCA_949739085.1 uncultured Eubacteriales bacterium
CCACTATGTGGACTCCCTGGCGGACTGGGAGGCGGTGAAAAGCGGCCCCGTCATGGCCTATGCCCGGGAGCTGAAGGCGGCGGGGACCATCGGCTGCATCGGCCTCTCCAGCCACAATGCGGAGGTGTCCCTGGCGGCGGTGGAATCGGGATACATCGACGTGCTGATGTTCAGCGTGAATCCCTGCTACGATCTCCTGCCCGGCGGCAGGGACATTGAGGCCCTGGGGGCGGCGGAGAGCTACGCCGGGCCTCTGGTAAACATGGACCCCCAGCGGCAGGCGCTCTATGAGACCTGCCAGCGGCTGGGGGTGGGCATCACCGTCATGAAGGCCTTCGGCGGCGGGGACCTGCTCAGCGATCTGGGCCCGGCAGGCAGAGCCCTTACGCCCTGGCAGTGCATCCATTACGCCCTGACCCGCCCGGCGGTGTCCAGCGTCCTCTGCGGGGCGAAAAACCTGGACGAGCTGTGCGCCTGCGCCGCCTACGGGGAGGCCCCGGAGGCGGCGCGGGACTACGCCGCCGCTCTGGCGGCCCTGCCGAAGATCAGCTGGGAGGGCCACTGCATGTACTGCGGCCACTGCGCCCCGTGCCCCCAGGGCATCAGCGTAGCGGACGTGACCAAATTCCTGAACCTCTGCAAGGCCCAGGGCCAGATCCCGGAGACGGTCCGGGAGCACTACGGGGCTCTGCCCCACGGGGCCGGGGAGTGCGTCCAGTGCGGCGCGTGCGAGAAGCGGTGCCCCTTCGGCGTACCCGCCGTGGAAAATATGGCGGCAGCGGCGAAGCTGTTCGGCAGGTAGCGGGAGGCGGCTATGACGATCACAGAGGTAAGCAAGAAATACGGCCTGACGCCCGATACCCTGCGCTACTATGAGCGCATCGGCCTGATCCCTCCGGTGCCCCGGACCAAGGGCGGGGTGCGGGACTACGACGAGAACTCCTGCGGCTGGGTGGAGCTGATGAAGTGTATGCGGTGCGCGGGGGTGCAGATCGAGGCGCTGATTGAGTACGTGGCGCTGTCCCGGCAGGGGGACAGCACGGTGGCGGACCGCAAAGCCCTCCTGATGGAGCAGCGGGATCAGATGGTGGCCCGTATGGCGGAAATGCAGCGCTCCCTGGACCGGCTCAACGCCAAAATCGACGGCTACGAGCAGGGCCTCCTGCGGAAGGAGCAGAGCCTCCGGGACGGCCGGGAGGACTGAGCCGCCCGCGTATCCAATCTCTTGAAAAAAGCTGGTCCCTTTTGCCAGGCGGATTTTCTCATCTTTTTTCCCCTTTTGCCCATACTAGCGGCAAGAGAGGAGTGCTGCTTTTATGCGTGAAACCACAAAATCCGCCGCCCAAAACCGGCTGCGCTTTGAAAAATCCCCCTACCTGCTCCAGCACGCGGAAAATCCCATAAACTGGTTCCCCTGGTGTCCGGAGGCCTTTGAGACGGCCCGCCGGGAGGACAAGCCCATCTTTCTGTCCGTGGGGTACTCCACCTGCTACTGGTGCCACGTCATGGGCCGGGAGTCCTTCGAGGACCTGAAGGTGGCCCAGGCGCTGAACGATCATTTTATCTCCATCAAGGTGGACCGGGAGGAGCGGCCCGACGTGGACGCCGTCTATATGGCCGCCTGTCAGGCCCTCACCGGCTCCGGCGGCTGGCCCCTGACCGTTCTCATGACGGCGGACCAGGAGCCCTTCTGGGCGGGCACCTACCTGCCCCCCACAGGCCGGGGCGGGCGGCTGGGCCTGCTGGAGGTTCTGGAGGAGGCTGCCCGCATATGGCGGGGACCGGACCGCCGGAGACTGCTGGACCTGGGGGAGCGGGTGGCCCGGCACGTGGCGCGGCAGGAGGAATCCCGCCCGGCAGCGCCGGAGTTCGCCCTCCTCCGGTCCGCCGCAGAGCAGCTCAGCCGGAGCTTTGACCGCCAGAACGGCGGCTTCGGCGGCGCGCCCAAGTTCCCCCAGCCCCAGGACCTGCTGTTCCTCATGGAATACGCCCGCCGGGAGGAGGACCAGCACGCCTGGGAAATGGCGGAAACCACCCTTACCCAGATGGCCCGGGGCGGCATCTTCGACCAGGTGGGCGGCGGCTTCTGCCGCTACAGCACCGACGAGAGCTGGCAGATCCCCCACTATGAGAAGATGCTCTACGACAACGCCCTCCTGGCCTACGCCTACCTGGAGGCTTACGCCCGGTCCGGACGGCCCTACTACAAGGAAATCGCCTGCCGGACCCTGGACTACGCCCTGCGGGAGCTCCGTCTGCCCGGCGGCGGCTTCGCCTGCGGGCAGGACGCGGGCGGGGCCGGACAGGAGGGGCGGTTCTACTTGCTCTCCAGGGAGACGGTGTGCGGCGTACTAGGGGCGGAGGCCGGGGAGCGGTTCTGCAACTGGTACCACATCCCCTCCCAGGGGGAGAGGATGCCCAACCTGCTCTACGAGCCCCAGTACGACCTCGCCTGGACCTACTTCTCTCAGCACTGCGAGAAGCTGGCGGACTACCGCCGCCGGACGCCCCTCCACCGGGACGGCAAGGTGTCCGCCAGCTGGAACGCCATGATGATCGCCGCCCTGGCCAAGGCGTACCAGGTCCTGGGGGAGGAAACCTACCTCCGGGCCGCGGAGGCCGCCCGGCTGTTCCTCAAAACCCGGCTGACCACCCCAGACGGCCGTCTCTACCTGTGCTGGCGGGATCGGGAGGCCGCTGTGGACGGCCAGCTGGACAGCTACGCCTTCTACTGCTGGGCGCTGCTGGAGCTGTACGAGGCCAATTTCTCCACCGCCTGTCTGAAGGAGGCCGCAGGGCTGGCGGACAAGCTCCATGAGCTCTTCTGGGACGGCGGCTGGGGCGGATTCTTCCCCACGCCCCGGGGCGGGGAGCGGCTCATCGCCCGGCGGAAGGAGTCCAGCGACGGGGCCGCTCCCTCCGGAAACGCGGCGGCGGCCCTGGCCCTGGCGCGGCTGGGGCGGCTCACCGGCTACCCCCGCTGCCGCGCCCTGGCCCAGCGGCAGATGGACTGGCTGGCCGGGGAGGCCAAGGAGTTTCCAGCCGCCAGGTGTTTTGCGCTGCTGGCCATGATGGAGTCCCTGTACCCCGCCAGGGAGCTGGTGTGCGTATCCAGCGGAGAGGTCCCCCAGTGGCTGGCGGGCCTGTGCGAGGAGTACAAGGTGGCGGCTGTGGTGAAGACACCGGAGAACTGCCGGGCGCTGGAGTGGGTTGCCCCCTTCACTGCCGCCTACCCCCTGCCAACGGACGGCGTGCGGCTGTACCTGTGCCGGGAGGGGGCCTGCCTGGAGGCGGTGGACAGCCTGGCGGAGCTGCGCAGGCTGCTGGCGGAAAACCGGACGCCCGTGTAGGCGCACCCCAAGGAAAATAGCAGGCGGACCTTCCGGCGCTCCGGAAGGTCCGCCTCTTTTGCGCTACTCCACCTCCAGGCCGTAGCTCTCACACAGCTCCCTCAGGCCGCTGCGGTAGCCCGCGCCCACGAAGTTGATTTTCCACTGCCCCTTGTACCGGTACAACTCCAGGGCCACCACAGTTTTTTCTGTAGTCAGGTCCAGCAGGGGGAACCGGTAGAGCTCCCCGCTGTCATGAAAGACCCGGATGAGGGGGCCCGTCACCTGGGAGAAATTCTCCCGGGGCTTGTCCCCGTAGATGGAATAGCAGACCGCCACCCTGCTGATGGAGGGGTCCAGCCTGGCGAGCTCCGCCAGCACCAGAGGCTTACCGCTGGTAGGGGCAAGCCTCACCCCCCGGTCCGCAGGCTCCCGGTTGTTGAAGAAAATCAGATCCCGGTCGTCCCGGACCTTTCCGTTTTCCTGTAGGAGAAAGACGTACACATCCAGGTCAATGGAGGGCCCCGCGTACTGGTGCTCATAGGCCACCTTGACCACGCCTTCCCGGAGCTCATCCGCCGGAATCCGCTGGCCCCGGGTTATGTAGGCCACCTGTCCGTCCGGCGCGGAGGGCGGGACGGCCTCCAGGGGCGGCTCCGCCGGTCCTGAGAAGGGCTGCTCCACCGGAAGGAGGCCCTCCGCCCGGCGGACGGGCGCGCCCTGGCGGCACTTCCCCGAGAGGTAGATCCGCCGGGTGACGGCGGTGCGGACCAGAATCTCCCCGAAGAGGATGGTGTTGTCCCGCATGGGGCCCGCCTGCACGGACACCCGGTTTTTCCCCGGGGCCAGCCGCTGGGGCGTGACCGCCACGTCCCGCAGGCGGCAGACGAGGTCCGCAGGCCCGGCCGCCTCCAGCTCAAAGGCAAAGGCATTCTCCCGGTCCGGGGCGAACTCCCCCAGGGGGACCGACGTGGGAAGCCGCCAGTTCTCCGCCTCTCCGGGGACGCCCAGCACCGTCCCCGCCGCCTCCACCCCGGAGAGTTTTGTCCCGGGCCGGGTGGACTGGATAGCCGCTCCCGCCGCCCCATGCCGGTGCGGGCCGGTGACCTCCACCCGAAGGTCCTTCACCGTAACGCCCGGGGCGTCTATGACCAGCACCGGCCCCTGGTCCGCCCAGAGGGTGGCGTGGGAGCCGTCGATGGTGCAGGGCCGCTTTACCACCAGCGGCCCCTGGTACTCCCCGGGAGACAGGACGAAGTCCCCAGAGGAGAGGTTAAATTCTTCCTGCAAGCTGCGCATACTTCCACCTTAATATACCGGGAAAGCGGGGAACCCGCGCCGGGCCCCCGCCTCTCCTGAATCCTATGCCACATCCACGCCGTAGCTCCGGCAGAGGGCCTCCAGGCCCCCCTGGTAGCCCGCGCCCACGGCGTTGAATTTCCAGTCCCCGCCGTAGCGGTAGATTTCGCACACCACCAGGGCCGTCTCCACAGAGAACTCCTCCCCAAGGTCAAAGCGCAGCACCTCCGTGCCCACGGTATCGTTCTCGTTGGCGATCCTGGCCACCCGGACGTAGGCGTTGGATACCTGCCCAAAATTCTGCCTGCGCTGGGGCGCGTCGTAGATGGTCACCGTGATGGCGATTTTCTGCACGTCGGGGGGGACCTTGGTGAAGTCGATGATAAGCACCTCGTCGTCGCCGTCGCCCTCGCCGGTGAGGTTGTCGCCGGTGTGGCGGACGGAGCCGTCCTTGCTCTTGAGGTTGCCATAGAAGATAAAGTCCTCGTCCCGGCGGACCTTGCCGTTTGCCCCCAGCAGGAAGGCGGAGGCGTCCAGGTCAAAGTCCGCGCCGCCCTCATAGCGGTTGGTGTCCCAGCCCAGGCCCACCAGGGCCATGGTCATGGATTTGTCCAGGCTCACCCGCTGGCCCTTAGAAAGATTGACGCTCATGAAAACACCTCCTGATCAGAAAAATCTCTTTGCCAGGTCGCCCACGCTGTTGTCCTTGGTGGGCTGGCCGATGGCGTTGAACTTCCAGGCGCCCTTGTGGCGGTAGAGCTCCCCAAAGACCATGGCGGTCATGCCGTCGTAGTTCTCGGAAAGGTTGTATTTGCAAAGCTCCTGGTTGGCCTCAGCATCGCAGATGCGGATAAAGGCGTTTTGAATCATGCCGAAATGCTGGCCCCGCTGCATAGCCTGATAGATATTGACCACGAAAACCACCTTATCGTAGCGCTCCGGGAGAGCGTCCAGGTCCAGCATGATCTGCTCGTCGTCGCCCTCCCCGGCGCCGGTGAGGTTGTCGCCCATGTGCTGGACGGCGCTGGTCTTGTGCCGGAGATTGCCGAAGTAGACCACATCGTCGGTGCCCATGAGGCGTCCGCCAGCGCAGAGGAACGCGGAGGCGTCGCAGTCAATGTCGGCGGGCTTGGGGGCGAAGAAGCCGCCCTTGCGCTGGGCCTCGTCCCAGCCCAGGCCCACCATCACCCGGCGGAGCGCGCCGCCGTTAGACTTGCGCAGTTCCACCTTCTGTCCTTTTTGCAGGTTAACAGACATAAATTTTCTCCTTCTCCTTTAGCTTTTGGGCGTCATGCTGGCAATCCACTTGCCCAGGGCGGCGGGGTTGCGGGTCTGGATGAGCACAACGCCCGGCCCCCGGAACCGGCACACCAGGCACTCCCCGCTCATCATACTGGAAATCCAGCCGCTGGAGGCCTTCTCTATTGTGTACTGCATGTAGTCAGGCCAGGCCACCAGGTGGCCGTTGTCCACGATGACCTCCTCCCCCGCCTCCAGGTTGATGGCGTGGATGGCGCCGTAGCTGCTGAGAAACACGGTGCCGCTGCCCCGGATGTTCAGCACAAAGAACCCCTCTCGGGAAAAGAGGCCCTGGGCTAGATTCTGCATGGCGGTGTCTACCTCAATGCCGCTGGTGGCGGCCAGGAAGCCGTCCTTCTGCACCCGTAGGCTGTAGCTGCCGTCCAGCTCCACGTCGATAATGCCGCCGGGCAGGGGGTGGCCCAGGAGCACCCGGCCGGGGCCCCGGGCGGCGGTAATGGTCTGGAAAAAGAAGCTCTCCCCCGCCAGAACCCTGCGGGCCAGACTGCCCAGAAGGTTGCCGCTCATGGAGCCCTCCACGTCGAGGGTGGCGGACATGGAGACCATGGCGTCGGATTCTGCCTTCACCATCTCCCCCCGCTCCAGGTCGCACTGGACCACAGGGAACGCGTTGCCATAGAGAATTTCGTACCTCATAAAAGCCTCCCAACTAAAACGGCGTACTGTTCTCAAATATTGCGCGGGGGCCCCGCCGCCCGGCCTCCAGCCGGGCAGCAGGCCTCCTTTTTACTTCCTCCCGGCGACCCAGCGGAGGCCCCAGTGAAATGCCTCGTCCATGAACTGATGTCCGTTGAAGAAGCTGACCACCTTCTCCACGCTGAAGGTTCCGCCATCGGTGTTCTCCAGCAGGGCAATGGCGCACATGGGCTGGGAGGAGCCGTACTCGTCCATGCGGACGATGATGTCCTCGCTGCCGGGGCACTTGACAGTAACCACGCCGTTGGCCGTCTGCCAGTCAGTGGCGCCCTCGTAGATGAAAGTATACACCAGCACCCGCTTGATCTCGGAGACCTTCGCGCCGTTGATGCGCAGGTTTTCGCCCTCGCTGTTGGCGCCGCTGCGGTCGTCGCCGTCCAGGGCGATATAGGGCAGCTGGTTCAGGCTTCCGAATGCGTTGCCCAAGGCCTGGACGCAGCCCTTGGAGCCGTCTTGCAGCTCAAAGAGGCAACCCAGGTCCAGGTCGATGGGCTGGGGCTTCGGGGCGAAAAAGCCCTTCTTCACCGGCTGGCTCCAGTTGAGGTTAATGAGAATCTCCCCCAGAGGAGCAGAGCCCTTCTTCAAGCTGACTTTTTGGCCTTTTTTCAGTTCTACAGCCATAATGATCGTTCCTCCTCAATGAATTGTCAAAACCAGCCCCTATTCCGCCGCCGGGCGGAATAGGTTTTTTCCCTCCGCAAAGAGGAATTAGACGTTGACGCCGTAGTTCTGGCAGAGAGCGTGGAGGCCCCCCTGGAAGCCGCTGCCGATGGCGTTGAACTTCCACTCGCCGTTGTTGCGGTACAGCTCGCCCACCACCAGGGCGGTCTCCACAGAGAAGTCCTCGCCCAGGTCGTAGCGGATGAGCTCCGTGCCGCTGGATTCGTCCACGATGCGGATGAACGCATTAGAGACCTGGCCGAAGTTCTGACGGCGCACGTCGTAGTCATAGATGGTGACGGTGAAAGCGATGCGCTCCACATTGGCGGGGACCTTGCTCAGGTCAATGCGGATCTGCTCGTCGTCGCCCTCGCCCTCGCCGGTGAGGTTGTCGCCCATATGCTCCACGCTGCCAGAGGCGTGCTTCAGGTTGCCGTAGAACACGAAGTCTGGGTCGCCGGAGACCTTGCCGCCGGACCCCAGCAGGAAAGCCGCGGCGTCCAGGTCAAAGTCCGCGCCGCCGTCATAGCGGTTGGTATCCCAGCCCAGGCCCACCATGATCTGGCTCAGCCCGGGATTGCCCTTGGTCAGATCGACCTTCTGTCCCTTTGTCAAACTAACAGCCATGTGAATATCCTCCTGAAAATTTTATTGAGTTGCGGCCTCCGCCGCAGGATTACTTCTTTTTGCCCATGACCGCCTTGCGGACCATGTCAATGGGGATCACCAGGAACGCCAGGACTACGCATGTCAGCCAGCCCGTGGGGCTGAGGGCCTCCACGCTCAGAACGCTGCCGCCGAAGGTGACGAACACAAATTGCAGAGCAAAGATGGAGAGCATCACCAGGATAAAATTCTTGTTCCGGCCCAGACCCTCGAAGGGGTTGATATGGCTGGTGCGGGCGTTGAAGCCGTTGAAGGTGATGGCCATCATAAAGGTGGCGAAGAGGGCGCTCTTCAGATAGGTCTGGTCCACGTCCCCGAAGAGGCCGCGGATGAAGGGGACAAAGAGAATGCCCAGGCAGACCACCGTGATATAGAGGGCGCTGATGAGGATCTCGACCATCATCTCCTTGCTGACGATGCTGGCGGTGCGGGGGATGGGCTTCTCCTGCATATACTCCTGGAGGGCCGGCTCGCTGCCGAAGGCAATGGCCGCCAAGGTATCCATGGCCAGGTTGACAAGCAGCAGCTGGATGACGGTGAGGACCACGTTCTCACCCAACATGGGCCCGATGAAGCAGGTCAGCACCGCCGCCACGTTGACGGTCAGCTGGAAGATGAGGAACTTGCGGATGCTCTTGAACATGGTGCGGCCGTAGAGAATGGCCTTTTCAATGGAGAGGAAGTTGTCGTCCAGGATGGTGATGTCTCCGGCCTCCTTGGCCACCTCGGTGCCGCTGCCCATGGCGAAGCCCACGTCCGCCTTCTTGAGGGCCGGGGAGTCGTTGACGCCGTCGCCGGTCATGCCCACCACCAGGTCCAGCTCCTGGGCGACCCGGACCAGGCGGCTTTTGTCCGTGGGCAGGGCCCGGGACACCACCCGCAGGTGGGGCAGGATGGCCTTGAGCTCCTCGTCGGTCTTCTCCGCCAGCTCGGCGGAGGTGAGGGCCACGTCTTGTTCGCTGGTGAGAAGCCCGGCCTCCCGGGCGATGGCGCAGGCGGTCTCCTTCCGGTCGCCGGTGACCATGACCACCTGGATCCCGGCGCTGCGGACCTCCCGAATGGCGTCCACGGCCTCCTTGCGCACGTTGTCGCGGATACTGATGACGCAGACCAGGGTCAGGTCCTTGTCATCCCGGTCGCCGTCGGCCTTGGCCACTGCCAGCAGGCGCATGGAGCGGCCCGCCTGGGCGTCGATATAGGCGGTGAGCTTCGCGGTGTCCGTCAGCTCCTTCACTGCGCCGGTCTCGTCGATATAGCGGGTGCAGTTGGCGATGATCTTCTCCGGTGCGCCCTTGATATAGGTGACGGTCCTGCCGCCCTGGTCCATGACCACGCTGGAGTACTTCTTCGCGGAGTCGAAGGCGTTGAAGCGGACCACGCCGGACTTGTCGATGGACTCCGCCGCTCCGGCGGACACCAGGAAGCCCATGAGGGCCCGGTCGGTGCTGTTGCCGCCGATGATGCTGCCGCCGCTGGCGGCGGCGCTGTTGTTGACGCCGGTACCGGCCACCACGTCGGCCCGCAGGCTCTCCGGCATCTTATCCAGGCCGTTGAAGAGGCCCGTGCCGCCGGTGGCCAGCTCCACCACGGAGAGGCGTCCCTCGGTGATGGTGCCGGTTTTGTCGCTGAAGAGAATGCTGAGGCTTCCGGCGGTCTCCAGACCGTTGATCTTCCGCACCAGCACGTTGTCCTTGGCCATTTTCAGGCTCTGGAAGCTCAGAAGAATGCTGGTGAGCATGGGCAGGCCCTCGGGCACCGCGCAGACGATAATGGTCACCGCCACGGTGATGGCGTTCATGATGAGGCGAATCCACTCATAGACGTTGTCGGGGAAGTCGCCGGTGAGCATGGTCTTGGCCATGACGCCGATGACGATGGCGATAGCGCCGATATATCCGAAAGTGGAGATCTGCTGGGCCAGCTTGCTGAGCTTGATTTGCAGAGGCGTCGCCCGGGTGTCTTCCTGGACCTCCAGGGCCAGCTCGCCGAAGAGGGTCTTGTCGCCTACGACCTTGATCTCCATATACGCCTCGCCGCCGCAGACCACGGTGCCCCGGTAGGCGTAGTGCTTGTTGAGCAGGTCCTTTACGTCATAGGATGAGCCGGGGACCTTCTCCGCCTCCTCGGTCTCGCCGTTGAGGGCGGCCTGGTCCACCTTCACCTCGCCGTCGATAATCTCGCCGTCGGCGGGGAGTTTGTCGCCGGCCTGGAGGAACACGACGTCCCCCACCACCACCTCGCTGACGTGGACCTCCTGGAGCTTACCGTCCCGGAGGACCTTGGCCATCTCCTTGGCCTCCTCCTCTGCCTTCAAGGCGGAGGCTTTGCCCTCCTGCTTACTCTCGCTGACGGCGGAGACGCCGTTGGCGATCATAATGGCGATGAGGATGCCCACCGGCTCAAACCACTCCGCTTGATGCAGGAAGAAGAGTACCACCTGCACCACCAGAGCTACCAGCAGAATCATAATCATGGGGTCCTTGAAGCCCTCCAGGATCTTTTTCCAGAGGGGGTCCGGTGGAATCTGGGTCAAGGTATTTGCGCCGTGCTTTTTCCGGCTCTCTTCCACCTCGCGAGCCGTCAAACCTCTCTTTTCCATACCAAAATGTCCTTTCATGTTGTGTTGTGATGATTGTAGTATATATCTAATCCCGGCGGGTTATCCGCCGCAGGATACCTCCATCAGCAGCCCCTTCTCTCCGCCGCAGGAGCGGATTACCGCCCCGTTTTCCAGGGGCGCCGCCCAGCCCGGGGGCACCAGGGCCCCGTCCGGGGCGGTCATGCCCCGCAGGGCGCGGTTCACCAGCAGCCAGCGGCCCCGGCTCCGGCAGGCGAATGCCACCATATCCCGGTCCGCCTTCTCGCCGGGGAAGGTATTGGCCAGCACGTGCCAGGGAAAGAGAGGCATATTGTCGTACAAATCCACCACCCTGGTCCCGGCCCACTGTCCCTCCCGGCCCCGCAGGGGGCTTTTCAAATGCAGCCGCACAATGTTCTCCCGGCGCACCGGCCCCCCGCAGAAGGGGCACGCCGGCCTGCGCGTGTCGTGGAGGACAAACCACTGGGCCGCGCACTCCGGGTCCTCGCAGGGATGGAGCAGATCCAGCGTCTTTGCCAGGGCCTTCTCCCACTCCATGGCCGTGGGCCGCTCCTCCGGGTGGTGGAGTCCGTCCACAAAGGCCCGCAGAAACAGCGCCTCCAGCTCCGGGCCCAGGTCCCGGATGGTCACCTCCAGATCATCGGGGCGGTTGCTGTGGTCCTTGGGGTCCTCAATAAAGAGGGCCTTGGGGCCCAGGGCCAGGAAGTCGTCCAACTCCGAGGAGTCCGGGGCGTGGATCTTCGGCCCGGTCAGGGGGTGGCGCAGCAGGAGGTACTCGTAGATCAGCACCGCCAGGGCGTGCAGGTCCGTGTAGGCGCAGGGCAGCTTCCGGTCCGGGTCCTTGCGGGGGAGGTCCAGGGTTTCCAGGACCTCCGGCGCGATGTATCCCCGGGTGCCCACCACCTTGGGCGGGAAAATGCCGGGGACCACCAGGGAGTCGATGTCAATGACCACGCAGCTGCCGGTCTGGGGGTCGATCAGCACGTTGTTGCAGGAGAGGTCCGAGTGGGCCAGCCCCGCCTGGTGCAGCCGCCGGACGGACCGGGCCAGACACACGCTCATCTCCACCATCTTGCGGAAATTCCCCAGCTCCCGGGGCTGCAGAAACCGGCGGTTGCGGGTGGTGAACCAGCTGCTCCGCTTGTCAATCCCCCGCAGCTCCAGGGTATTGGAGGCCCCGGACTGAAAGAGGAAGTTGGCGGGATAGGCCGGGCAGACGATGCCGAACTCCGGGGAGCGGACAATAGCCTCCGGCCAGCAGAATTTCCGGGCGAAGTAGGCCGCCGTGGCGGCGCTATTGCCCTGGGCCCCGCCCTCCTCCTCGGACACGGTGGGGTTATAGGCCCCGATGATGGCCTCCAGCCGCCTGTGGACGTCCGGGTCCCGGGCATCGCCGGGCCGGAGAAAAAACTGGACCACCCGGGACCTGTCCGGCGTAAAATAGGTGTACTTCATACCGCCGCAGGGGGGATTATCCGTAACGACATACTGGATTTTCCGGCCATCCGTCAGGGTGGCCTCCGCAATGCGGCCCATGGCTCCTCTCTCCCTTCCCTGCGGCGTCAAAGCCGCGCAATCACCAGCGTGCGGTCGTCAAAGGACCCTCTGGCCGTATAGCCCTCCAGCCACTCCAGCAGACGCCGTCCGTCCTCCGGGCCCTCCCCGTTCAGGACGCCCGCTGCCGCCAGGTCCCGGTACAGCGTGCCCATCCCCTGGCTGGGAGGAAAGTAGTCGTCCGAAACGCCGTCGGTCATCAGAAACAGGGTGTCCGCCGTACCCTGAGCAATCCGGGTCCGGCTTTGCAGGGCCTCCAGCCGCCGCATTTGGGGGGAGGTGAGAAAGGCCGTCTCCCCGGCAAACGCCCCGGCGTCCGCCTCTCCCAGCAGCCTGACCGAGGGAACGGGCCCGGTCCGGGTGTCCAGCAGGGCGGCGGCCCCGTCGCCAATCTGGCAGACCGCCGCCAGACACGCCCCGTCCCCCAGAGGGACCAGCGCGGCGGCCAGCAGCGTACCGGCAAAATCGTCTATCTCCGGCTCCCGTCCCAGCAGGGCGGCATAGGCGGGGTCCCTGGCCCGTGCCCTCCAGGCCGACTCTACGGCCTCCCCCGCCAGCAGTACGGATTTCTGGACAATCTCCGCCAGAGCGCCCCATACGGCGGCGCAGCGGCTGTCCCCAGCCGGAAGGCCCAGCTGCCGCCAGAGCTCCGGCCTGCCGACAAAATCCCGCTCCAGCAGCGCCGCCATAGAGGCCGCCGCCGTCCGGCAGGAAGTCCGGGCCCCGACGCGGGAGAGCCGCTTGGACCCTGCGCCGTCCGATACGGCGGCGCAGATGAACTTCCCCGCGCTGGAGATCTCATACCAGTCGTCGCAGCCGGTTCCGTCGTGCCGGTGCTTTTTCCCCCGCACCCGGGCGGCGGTAACCCGGCCTCCCGCCAGCGGACGGCTCTCCCAGACCCGCTCCGGGGCCGGTTCCAGCTCCCCGGCGGGCACAGGCCGGTCTTTCCAGAGCCCGGCGGCGCGGCGGACGGCCTCTCCGTCCGCAAGGGCCCGCTGTCTCTCCTCCATCACGGCACCACCACGAAGCCCTGGGGCGGCGGCAGCTCCGTCCCGCCGGGACCAACGCGCCGGGAGGACATCTTAATCGACCCGGAGACCCACTGGAAGAACTGGGCCATATCCCCGGCGGAGAGGCTGTTCATCATGAGCACATTGCTGGTAATCCGCTTGAGGTAGGTGGTGTCCGCCTTGGCCCCCGCCGCGCAGGCAATGATGTTGGCCGCCTTGATGCGCTTCAGCTCCCGCACCGCCAGATTGAACTCCTCAATATCCGTTGGGGAACCGTCGGTGAGGAGGAACACCAGGGGACGCCAGTCCCCCTTCTGGGTGGGGCTGGACCGGCGCACCTCGCTGTTCACGCAGTCGATGAGCACCCGCAGCGCCCCGCCCAGGGCGGTGGCCCCGCTGGCGGCCAGCTCCGGTTCCCGGAAGAGTAGCAGCTCTGTCAGGGGAATGACCTGGCGGGCATGGCTGTCAAAGGTGATGACCGATAGGTAGGCGGTCTCCAGGGCCTGGGGGTCCCCCCGCAGCTCGGAGAGCAGGGCCTTCACCCCCTGCTTCACCGCCTCGATGGGCTCGCCTGTCATGGAACCGGAACAGTCCAGCAGGAGATAGACCGGCAGCCGCCGGGTATAGTCCGCCATAGCTGGCGCCTCCTTTCGTGGTTACTCCTTCTCCGCGTCGGGGTCCAGGCTCAGGGAGCTGACAATGCGGAAATCCGTGTGGAACTCCTCGCTGAGGGAGTCGCTGATGGGGATGACAATGTCCGGCGGGACCATGTTGTCCTTCATCTGGAGGGCCTGGAGCAGGCGGGGGGTCAGGATTTTGGACGCCACCAGATACTCCTTGGTGTTGGTGTTCATGGTGAAGACCATGACAAAGCTGATGAAGTGGTTCCACCGCATGAGGTACGCGCCGTTCTCCATCCGGGAGATGCGCTCTTTAGAAATGCCGCTGAGGCTGGCCAAGTCCTCCTGGGTAAAGCCCACAATGGCCCGCAGCCGCTTCAAGTGGTTCCCCAATGTGGCGCAGTAGTTCTGTTTTTCCTCCTCTGTGAGCCGGATCAGCACAGGACATTCCCCCTTTTATGGAACCAGTCATTTTAACCTGTTTATCCTTTATTATGACGATATCTTACCACACATTCCATCGCTTGGCAAGGGGTTTGCCAAAATGTTACAAAAAGTAAACAAACCGGCGGAGCAATACGCTCCGCCGTCTTGACCGGAACCGCTATTGGCGGCTGGCGGCCTTTTTCGCCAGGGCCTTTTCCAGCCAGTCCTTCCCGTCCACAAACCGGGAGACGATAAAGGAGACCACGTAGTCCCCGGCGGCGTTAATCATGGTGGCCGGGGGGTCCACCAGATTGCCGATGGCCACCAGAATGGGGAAGGCCATCTCCATCTGGTTGGGGAAGAAGATGGAGCAGATGATATACTCCCCAATATAGCCGCCGCCGGGCACGCCGCTCATGCCTACCGAGCTGAGCACCGCCACCAGCACTACCTTCACCAGCATCCCCACCCCCTCAAAGGGCACGCCGAACACGCCCAGCACAAAGGCGATTTTCAGAACACAGGAGAAGCAGGAGCCGTCCATGTGCATGGTGGCCCCCAGGGGAAGCACCATGTCGCTGACGTCCTTGGAGATGCCGGTAGCCTCCGCCTCCTCCATGTTGGTGGGGATGGTGGCCACAGAGGAGCAGGTGCCCAGAGACACCACGGCGGGTTTGATGATGTGGGAGAACATGACCCTGGGCCCCCTTTTGCCCCCGCCGAACCAGGCGAAGAGGGGAAAGGCCACTAGAATATAAACAAAGCACAGGGGGTAGTACACCAGCATGGCCCGGCCGTAGTTGACGATAATCTGGGAGCTGTAGGTAGCTACCAAGTCCGCGAAGATGCCGAAAAAGGCGATGGGCGCGTAGTAGGTGACAATCTTGATGACCTTCAGCATGACGTTGGAGAGGTCCTCCAGGAACCGGCCCACCGGAGTCTCCCGTCCACCGTTGAGGTTCACGCCGAATCCAAAGAGGATAGAGAACACGATCAGCGGCAGCATGGCCCGGCGGCTGAGGAGTCCCACAAAGTCCTCAGCGGTGAAAAAGTTGACGATGAGCTGGGCCATGGTGGCGTGCTCGCCCACCTCCTCCATGGGGATCTCCGTCCAGGGAGTCAGCACCGGCGGGAACAGCCGCATGAGCGCGTACATGATGACGGCGGCAATGGCCCCGGTGACTACAAACGTACCCACGGTGATGCCCATGATCTTCCCCGCCCGGCGGCGGCTGCGCATGTTGGCCACAGCGCTGGAGATGGACGCGAACACCAGCGGAACCACGATGCAGAACATCAGGTTGATGAACACCGTGCCCAGGGGCTTCAGGACGGCAGCGCCGGGCCAGAGCCAGCCCACGACGCAGCCCAGCACCATGGCCCCCAGCATGACGGCCAGAAACGCGTAGTTACGGGCGACAGATTTTTTGTTCAGATTACTGCTCATTGGGTTCCCTCCTAAACTTCCTTTTTTCAAGAAAAAGAATGTATGCTGGTCAAGTCCTCGTCCAGCACCGTGCCCTCGCAGACAAAATTGGTGGGGCCGGTGAGCCAGATATTTTGAACCGCCTCCCCGTCCCGGTCGATGGTCACCCGCAGGGTCCCGCCGGGGACGGATACCGCCACATCCTGCCCGGTGACCCGGCCCATTAGAGTGAGGGCCAGGACCGTGGAGCCGGACCCGGTGCCACAGGCGTAGGTGAAGTCCTCCACTCCCCGCTCGTAGGTCAGCTCCGTGATGCGTTGAGGGCTGGCGATATCGTAAAAGTTGACGTTCGCCCCCTTGGGAAACGCGGGGGCATGGCGCAGGGCGCGGCCCAGCTCCAGCAGCTTCTCCCGGTCCCCGTGGACCAGGCCGGGGCAGGGGACCACGGCATGGGGCAGGCCGGGATTTCCCAGCTCCACATAGGCGCACTGCCAAGTCTGTCCCAATGCCTCCACAGGCCGGTCCAGGTCGATAACAGTGGGGTCTGTGAGGCGGATGCGGTAATTCCGCTGGTCGATGCGGCTTCCCGTCACAAGGCCGGAGGGGGACTCCACCCGCTGCTCCTCCCCCGCAAGCCCCCGCTCATAGCCGTAGCGGCAGATGCAGCGCGCGCCGTTGCCGCACATCTCCCCCTCCGAGCCGTCGGAGTTGTAGAAGAGCATCCGGAAGTCGCCGCCCTGGCGGGGGGGCTCCACCACCATGAGGCCGTCGGCCCCAATGGAGAGGCGGCGGTGGCAGAGAGTGCGGGCGATGCCGGGAAACTGGGCGTGGGGAATCTGCCCGGCGAGGTTGTTGAGGATGATAAAATCGTTCCCCGCGCCGTTCATTTTGGTAAACTGCAAGGGGCATCCCTCCTTTCCTGGGGCTTCAAAATACTGGCGAATTACATAATTAAAGTATATCGCAAAAATTGGCATTGTAAATCCTGTTCTTTGCGAAAAACAATGTGAATAGTGCTGTCACTGGCGGAAGACGCCCCCGGGAACGTTCAAACGGCCCGGCTTGACCTTTTAAGGGCGGTGTGGTATGCTGAATCCATTCTATAGAAAGGACGGTTTTCATCATGAGGAACAGCGCTGCGCGTATCTGGAGGGCTTGCGCCTGACAAAACGCCCTCCGAGAAATTTTTTGGAGGAACAGCATTTTATGCAGATCAAATACCGGAACATTATCCTGCGGGACATGGAGGAGCGGGACATCGCGGACGACATCCGCTGGAATACCATTGAGACCGAGTGGGCCCTGTGGGACGCCCCCTGGGAACTGGAGGAGCTGAGGCGCTTCGACCCCGCAGCCTACCGGGAAAAGGAGCTGGCCTGGATCGCCCGGAGCAAGCCGGAGCACCGCCTGGGCCTGGAGATCGACACGGCGGAGGGGGTACATATCGGTTCCGTCAGCACCTACGCCCTGGACGGGGACTTGAATTGGAGGGAGTGCTCCAGCGAGGAGGACCGCAGGGCAGTCAGCTGGGCTGTGGGTATCGACATCAATGACCCCGCCTACTGGTCCAGTGGCTGGGGGACGAAGGCCCTCACCGCCTGGGTCCGCTACCATCTGGCCGGGGGCTATACCAACCTCTATACCCAGACTTGGTCCGGCAATTTCCGCATGATCCGCCTGGCAGAGAAGCTGGGCTTCCGGGAGTGCCGCCGCAAGACAGGCGTCCGGGAGGTCCGGGGCGGGCGGTATGACGCTCTGACGTTCCGGCTGGACCGGGACGCCTTCGAGGCCCACTGGAAAACCTCCCGGCTGGAGCTGTACATCCCCCGGGTGGAGGACATGTGGTTCACCCAGAGGATGCAGGAGGACCCGGACACCATGTCCTATAACGCGGGCTGGGACGTGTCCTTCCCAGGCTACCATCCGGACACCGGCTGCATCGACTTCCCGGAGAGCCGCTGGGCCGCCAAGCACAGCCATCTGGTGGGCCATGAGCCGAACTTCTTTTACGCCTTCCTGCGGGAGGCGGAGAGCGGCTCGTTTGTGGGGGAGGTAAACTTTCACCCTGGACCTGAACAGAACTGGCACGAGCTGGGCGTGGTGCTATACGCCCCCTATCGTGGCCAGGGCTACGGCCATGCCGCCCTGGAGCTGCTGCTGCGCCGGGCCTTTTTGCACTGCGGCGTAAAGGCGCTCCACAACTCCTTTGAACCCACCCGGGACCCCGGACTGGCCATCCACCGGCGGGCCGGCTTCCGGCAGGTGGGGACCAGCAGCACGGTCCGATTCGGAGAGCCTCTGGAGGTGCTGGAGCTGGAACTAACCCGGGAGGACTACCTGAAGAGAATGGGGCTGCGCCCGTAGCCTCCCCGCCGGTACGGCGGTCCCGCAAGCCAAACGGCGGGGCCGCCGTTGCTTTGCGGCAAGTCTGCTCCCAAATTTCCTCCAACTGTCCGCAACAAAATAGAGGGCTCATAACATACATCTATTAAAGTCTATTTTCCGCATTTACCGGCGCCACGGGAAACCGCACCGGGGCAGCGCGGATTTCTCCTGCAACCGCACGGAGCCGGACCTGCGCCGGGTGCCGCCGCTGGGGGTTCTCAGCCCGGGATGAGAAGGCCAACGCGTTCTTGCAGAACCTGCGGGTGTACAGCCGGGGATATTTCCGGGATCACCCCGCTAAGAGGCTGGATTTCCGGGTCTAAAGGGCGGCAGGCACGCACAGAACTTCTTGACAGGAACGGGGGAAAAGCGTATAGTTGATGTAGGCGGCTCCGGCGGATTCCACTCCGGACGGGCCCCTTTGACCAATTGAAATCGGAGGAATCATATGGAGCAACAGGTAAAGCGTATCGGCGTTTTGACCAGCGGCGGCGACGCCCCCGGCATGAACGCTGTGTTTCGCGCTGCCGTGC
>CATIYU010000127.1 GCA_949739085.1 uncultured Eubacteriales bacterium
AGTCCGGACTGAAAATCAAGTCGAAGTCAACGGCATTCTCCTGGACAACCTCTTCCCTCCCCTCCTGGAGATAGAACAGCCGGTAGGAGTATTCGCACAGGCCGGTGCTCATGTAGGGATTATATCGGAGAAGGTAGTCCTTCCCATCTATCCGGCACAAAAACACGGCGTTCCACCCGACGTGCGGCGTGTATGCCTGTGCGTGCCACATGAGGCCGTCTCCTGTGCGGCACCGGAGACTCCAACTCATTCCATCCGGTCCTTCCTTGAGTGCCAGCTTATCCGGTTCCCCGTCGTGGTCCAGGTCCGCCTCATAGGGCAGGTCCTCTACCGGGAAGTCCTCCCCTACCTCACAGATCAAACTGTAGAGCTCCGCCGAGGTGTAGTAGGCTGACGCAGCCCCCTCCTCCGTCTCGTAGGCCATCTCCACGCTGCCGCTCCCGCAGGCGATGAGATGCAGTGTTCCGCCGTCGGTTAGAGGAACTGCCCATTCCGCCTTGGTCCAGATCCAGGCCTCCTCCTGCTCGAAGGCATCGTACTCATGAAACCGGCTCGTCCGGTTGAGGGCAGCCTCCCGGATCAGCTTCGCCAGTTCCTCCGCCGTCACTGCGGTCTGAGAACTGATATCTCCGATGTCTGCGGCCTCCAGCTCCGATAAGTCGCTGCCCAGTGGGGTGTATATGTCGTCCGGATGGTCTGCGGCATAGACGGCATAATCCGTCAAGGCGGCGACAAGTTCCTCTTTGGTCGAATAGTCCCTATCCCCCTTATATTGCAGGGAGACCAGGATGTTGTCCCGCAGCCTGCCCTCCGCCATATCCTCCAGATTCAGCATCCAGTGGTTGGTGTTGAGCAGCAATTCACTCTCCCCAATAAGGCCGTTGACCTCCCACATGAAATCCGCAATTGCCTCCGGGTCCATGGCGTGATGCTGAGAGGAAAATGTGAGATCGAAGGTCACGCTGTTCTTTCGGTCTGTTATTGCCTCTCCATCCTTCAAATGGAACAGGCAATAGGAATAGTCGCAGATTCCCTGCTGCATTTTTGGCATGTACTCCAGCAGATAGTCCCGGCCATCCTTCCGATACAGAAAATAGGTGCCGCATCTGTCGTGGCTTTCGTCCAGAGTGACGGACCAGAGGCTGGAAACATCCTCCATCCTGTAGTCACCCTTCACGACATCCAGGGTCCATTCCGGGGGCTCCATGTCCTTTTTATGAACCAAAACAGTTTCCTCCTCACCGTCCCAGTCCAAATCCAGGGTATATTCCGCATCCAGAAAAGCACGCTGTGGAGCAAAATCCGACTCCGCCTCCACTTTCTGTCCAAAAACAGTCACTGAAAAAATAACCACAATCAAAATCGCAATGAGGGAAGCGCTGGCTAAAATCTTCTGACGGCTGGCGATCCTCCGAATCCGCTCCTTCAGATTCTTTTTCTCCCCGTTCATGGTAGTCGCACAGTGAAGCAAGTCCCAGGGGCTGGCTCTGGCAATGACCAGACGCAGAAGCGTTTCGCCATAAGCCGCCCGCTCCCCTTCGCCCAACCGCCGCAGAGAGCCCTCGTCACAGGCCAGTTCCCCGTCCCGCCTGCTGAGGACCGCCGCCAGCCAAACCAGCGGATTCCACCAGTGGAGCGCCAAGGCTATTCCCCGGAAAATACTCCAGAGGTGGTCCAGGTGCCGGTAGTGGGTCAGCTCGTGGGCCAGAACATGCTCCAGCATAACCGTATCTCCAGCCACCGCCTCCGTTACATAGATCGCGGGATGGACAACACCAAACAGACAGGGCGAGGGCAATCCCGCCGCTTGGTACACCGGCAGAGGACCTTTGATCTCCTCCAGGAGTCTCCGTACCCGACGGAGCCGGATAGCAAAGCGTAGATTTGCCCCCAGCAGAACCAGCGCCAGAAGCACCGCGCCTGCCCTCCAGAAGAACAGCAGAAGCGTCAGAGGGGCAATCCCGTCCGCATGCACCACAGCCTCTCCGCGACTCTCTTGCGGGGGATCTCCGAAAGAATTGGGAGCCTCGAATTCCGCAAACCGGATATTAGATTCCTCCCGCAAAACCTCCGGCATCTGCGGCACACTGACGTTCAGCCCTGCCACCGGCGAGGTGTACAGCTGCACCGGAATCAGCAGCCGCAGCAGCACCACCGCCCACAGGGCGTACCGCAGCCGGGCGCTGATCCGCCGTCCCAGGCAGGCCCGTAAGGCCAGCACCACCAGGATCAGCACAGAGGAAGAGATAACCCAATTCCACATCATTTTCCTCCCCCCTCCCCTGCTTTGTCCAAAATTGCCCGCAGCTCGGCAATCTCTGCTGAGGTCAGTTCCTGCCGCTCCGCCATAGCGCTCATCATCAGGCCCACGCTTCCACGATAAACCCGATCTAAAAAACTCCTGGTTTCACTTATGACCGCTTTCTCTTGTTCTACAGCAGGTGTATAGGATTTTCCCTTTCCAACAATTTCGCAGTGGACAAGCCCCTTTTCCTCCATTCGCCGCAAAGTGGTAATGGTGGTGCTCTTGGCCCACCCTGCCCTCTCCCGCAGCTTTGCCACCAACTGCATCACAGTCTGCGGACTTTCCTCCCACAGACAGGCCAGTACGCTCCACTCCCCGCCTGTCAGCTTTGTTGTGTCCATAGTGCCCTGACCTCCTTCGGTTTACTTTGTAGACCTATCGTATCACAACAGGTCTACAATGTCAACCTATTTTTCTAAAAAAGAAGGACCCATCCGAATATCACCGAATGGGTCCTGAATTTTACTGGGCTTTTTTGAGCTCCGCGATATCCCGGGACATGGATTGAACCACCATCTTGAGGAAGGATACCTCCTCCTCCTCCAGCTCGTCAACTTTGGTTTTGGGTGCTAAGGTTTCCAGCAGCAGCTTATGCCCGTCGGCCAGCAGATTGAACTTGGGCTCCACATAGCCCTCCAATATAACGCGCATATTGATGGAGGACTGCTCTATAATGCGTGCCTCCATCTCCTTTAGGTACCTCAGATCCTGCTCATCAAACATGGCACACTCCCATTACGCCGCCAGAAGCTTCTCCAGAGCCGCCAGCTTCAGGCAGGTGCAGAATACATCGATAGCTACCTCCAGCTCCTCCACCGGGGGCAGGCTGGGGGCAATACGGATATTGCGGTCTCTGGGATCCACACCGTAGGGGAAGGTGGCCCCCGCGCCGGTCATCACCACGCCGGCCTCCTTGCAG
This sequence comes from uncultured Eubacteriales bacterium, assembly GCA_949739085.1. Next base: position 3,225 of record CATIYU010000127.1, read on the forward strand.
AGAGCCAGAGTCCGCTTGGCCAGGCCGTCCATGGTGTCCAGGCTGACAAAGTAGCCGCCCTTGGGCCGCTTCCACTGGGCGATGCCCAGAGGGGCAATCTCCTTGTCCAGAGTATTGACCACGGCGTCGAACTTGGGCTTCATGATAGCGGCGTGCTTCTTCATCAGCTCCAGGGTGTGGGCCTTATTCTGGAGGTACTTCACGTGGCGCAGCTGGTTCACCTTGTCATAGCTGATGCTCTGAATCCCCAGCAGACCGGTCATGTACTTCATGTTGTCCACGCTGGCAGCCATCACGGACACACCGGCACCGGGAAGCGTAATCTTGGAGGTGGAGGCGTACTCGAAAACCATATCCGGGTTCCCCGCCTCCCGGCAGAGGGACAGCATATCCGGGAAGGGCACGTAGTCCCCGTCAAACTCGTGGACGCAGTAGGCGTTGTCCCACATGAGCAGGAAGTCGGGGGCGGCGGGCTTCAGATGGGCGATGCGGTCGATGGTCTCAGCACTGTAGATGACGCCCTCGGGGTTGGAGTACTTGGGCACGCACCACATACCCTTCACCGCCGGGTCCTTCACCGCCTCCTCCACGGCGTCCATGTCGGGGCCGGTCTCAGTCATGGCGATGGTGATGAGCTCCATGCCGAAGGACTGGCTGATCTTGAAGTGGCGGTCATAGCCCGGGGAGGGGCAGAGAAACTTCACCTTGTCCAGCTTCGCCCAGGGCTTCTCGCTGTGGAGCAGGCCGTGGGTGTAGGCCTTAGCGATCGTGTCATACATCAGGGTCAGACTTGCGTTGCCGCCGGCGAAGCACTCCTCGGGCTTGCAGCCCAGAACCTCTGCAAAATACTCCCTGGCGCACTTGAGCCCGGCCAGCTCGCCGTAATTTCGCGCGTCCAGACCGTCAACGACACAGTCCTCCGGCTTGGCCAGCACCGTCAGAATATCGCTCACCAGATCCAGCTGTGCCTTCCCCGGCTTGCCCCGGGACATGTCCAGCTTCAGGTTTTTCGCCTTCAGGGCCTCAAACGCCTTGGATACCTTCTCATGCTCTGCCTGGAGCTGATCCTTGGTCATGCTTATGTATTCCATTTTTCCTGTATTCTCCTTTCAATCATCACCCACATCCTGCGGGTATTTCTATTCTACTATAGGCCGCTCAAAATAGCAAGGGAGATGACGGGATTTTCTTCCGGCTTTTTACGATGAAAGCCCCGGCGGAAATTCCGCCGGGGCCTTAAGTTCTTTTTG
>CATIYU010000128.1 GCA_949739085.1 uncultured Eubacteriales bacterium
ATCCCATGGCGTCCAGCAGGCGGTCCGGTGTTTTCAAATCTACCCGCAGATTGCAAAACAGGACGAAACTCCGTGCCCGCCTTTCGTCTCCCCTCCCCAATGCTTCCCGCTCCTGCTGGGTCAATTGTCCAATATCAATCCTGGACTTTTCGACTTTATACCCGGTTGCAGTCTTAACCAAACAAATATCACAGCATTTGTCCAGAAAACTATGGAGTTCTGGTTGGGTGAAATTGAGTCGCACCGGCCCACACCCGGCATTCCAAAGAGACATGATATACGCATTCACATCCTCAATCGTAAACTGCCTTCCGTCAGGGCTCGTGTTGACAAAACCAGCAACCGCCTGTTCTACTTCTAACGCCACACTCATATATCGTTCTCCTTGCTCACCGCTCCAACAAACCATTTCGTGATTTAACTATTCTTTTGTGCTATCAGCTTCCGCATAATCAGTAATGTCGCAATGCAAGAATTCCCCCAATTCTCCAAGTCCCCTCTCAATATCGTCAAAAAAGGAAGCACAAAACGCGGACTGGTCGTTGACAGTGACGGTCATATCTATAATGGCAACACAAGCCCGAGCATTATCAAGCCCTGTATCCTTGGATGAACCAGGCTTAGGCGGTCTCGAAAACCACCAATCCGCCAATATACCGCCAACGATAACAATAATTGGACACAAAAGAAGCGCCAAAAAATCATACCACAAGTGTATCACCCTAACTTTCTAAGACCGATAACCATGATAATACACGCAATACTCATGGCAAAGTAAATCATAGGTATTGCGTCTTTCATTATTCTTCACCTCTCTTCGCACGGTAGCGGGCTCCAATCTTTTCTACTTTGTGAGGCAGACAATCATACATTTTTGCATACTCCATAGCCTCCGATTTCTTTTTTTGAAAAGCTCCCACTTACAGGAATATATAAAACCCGTACACACCAGGTAATAGGATAAAAGCTATATGTGTGAGTATAGAACTCATAAAACCAGCCTTTCATTCCGACATTCAGTCTATTGGGTGTACTTTATCTTGTCCAAGACTAATCTGTATTGCCAAATTTCTGTATACATCATAGGCGTGTACCAGATTTCCTGTCCGTCTTGTTTGACTGGGAGCAGAACACTTGGCCCAATAGTTGGGTTTAATAATGAATCTCCAACCACAACATACCCCGCGCACCCCAACAAGCTGAGTTGAACAAAGCACATCAATGCCGCAGTTCTGTCGATGTCTTGAGCCACAAACAGTACAGATTGCTGGTAGTTCACTTTCTGCCGTACACACTCTTGTGCGAAGGCAATCAGTAATGCCCCCGCCCCACAGGCAGGGTCATTTACAGAAATCCAAGGCTTATCCTCCAACTGGGCTGTCAAATCCCCTGCTGTTATTGCTGACATAGCCTTGCAAATGCTATATGGGGTAAAAAATTGACCTTTCCATGTGTTGGAAAGGTCAAATCTCATAAATAAATCCCCTAAAAAATCTTGGTATGGGTTTTGTTCCAACGCATCTACGATAAGAGCGAACATTCTTGGAAAGCACTCGATGTCCTCTTTCCTATAGCGTTTGATGGTGTCTGCGTATTCTCGTTCTCTTTCATCTCTATCGGAAACACACAGGCTACAAGCTGATAGCCGGATAAAATCAGACCATATTTCCCACTTTCCATACCGTTCAGACAGGTATCGAAAATCGTTGTATATTTCTTTTTGCTGCGGTGTATCAAGCCGGATATTTGATCTACTCACTGGCCCGTCCTCCTTATATTATGTATCACAGCAAAAGGAAACATTGACTGCCTTTTACATATCCATTTTCATTTCCACAAAGCAGATAATAACCGACAGGACTGAGAATATGATTGCGCATGGGATAAGCATTAGCAGCTTCGCTGCACCTCCGCATATCGCAGAAATCAGGATGGCAAAGAACCAGATAACACACCCAACCTCACCGACCACAACTACAACAGCGACCAGGATAATTGCTATCAAGCCCTGGGTGTAAAAATGTCGCATCATTGTGGCCTCTCTCCAGCCACCGTTCTGCTTCAGGAAGAAGCTCATATCCAATATCAATAAGGAACTGAACAGCTTCTTCCCGTTGGCATACATTTTTACATCGAATTACGCCGCCCTTGTTTATGCAGCGTTTGACTTCATCAACAGTCATAATGTCACCTCTCATTCTCTCAGTGTTCATTAAAAACTACTTGCTCGCCAGGGCGGAGAGTCCAACACCCGTCGTCAGCGATTGCACATTTTGTGCAGTTGCCGTTACACAACTTGGCATCTGGCCTCGCTGTCGTCTCCCCGTAACGAAATTTAACATGGGCTTCCGGCAGATTGTATGGGTTAGGCATCTCCACCCCAGGCCACGCACTGAAAATGATATGTAAATTTTTCGGGATACCCATGCCGCAAATGAGCAGCGAGTTGACAAACTCATATCGCTTGGTAAAGCACAGAATCTCACAGTGCTGATTCCGCTTTGCTACCTCAACCATCCGGCAGAGGTAGGTTGTATTGGGGATATCGCCAGAAACATGAAAACGGAAGAATCGAGACAGCATGATAGCTGCTTCGACCTCCCGCCAATAGACATCCGGGCTTTCTTCCAGGATGTGCAGATTTGTTTTGTATGCAACTTCCACACTGGGACGGCGCCGTCCGATTCTTCGGGCGTAGCATTTCTTGATACAATCACATTCCCTGCAGGTCAAACCCGCCGGAAGCGACACGCTTTTGATGCTCCCCAGTTTCTCATTTCCCTTACTGATACTTACATTCAAAGAATACCTCCTTCCGTGTTCGGACCTCTGCTTCAAACAGAAAGTTGCTTTGACACGATTGGCTGGTAATGCCCATCGGGGCTTTGCAGTCAAAAATTACAAACTCTTAGTCGGATTTCAAGTCCAATCAGAGTAGAATTGCCTGTGAAGGCGTAGAGCGAGGAGATGGTAGCGGTTAGTGCCGAACTGGATAACGCTCCTCGCAAAATGATGAATCGTTTGGTGATTTCGTGCCTTTCGCAAAATGTAATAGTGGCTCACGTCTCACGAAGCGTGTTACGGTCTTCCCAATTTGGATGTAAACAAACCTGTTTACACTTTTGTTTATGTCATATAAGCTCGAACAGCGAATAGAGATGTCGATGAATGATTTTATCGACCATGATAGACCGGCATCGTTGTCGGTGGCAGATACGTTTGCCAGACGCCAACCAAAAGTAGTCGCTACGCCTTTCTGTTTGAAGCAGAAGGCCGAACCGTCAGCCTTCTGCGCCGAGGTTAGGCTCCCAGGAGCGCCTGGAAATTGGCGATGACTCGGTCGTTCTTCTCACGAGCCGCAGTCAGACCATCCTTGGTCTCCGCCAGCTCCCGCTGATAGTCGTCGATTTCTTGGATGGTGTCAGTGATGAGCGAGACCGCCTTATCGAACTGTGCGTTGAAGGAATCCAGCCACGACATCTTCAAAGGTATCGTTGACATTGAAGGGAGGGGTATACTCCACCTGGGTGTTAATCATGGCGGAGTCAGTGGAGGCCGATGTCTCGTCGGCCTTGGAAATGAGGGCACGCAACGTATCCTTAGCCTTGGCTCGGTCAAAGGCTTCGGTTGTCACGACCTCAACGTCATAGTAGTAGGTCGTCTGGTTACCCTTGGCATTGAACTTGTAGTCCGAGCCCTTTTCGACGCGCTTTGATGCCTTAGTACACAACATACCGCATTGGCCGGGAACTCACCGACATCAACGGCTTCTTCCATGTCGGAGACCTCGTTGCTCACCTGATTGCGAAGATGCGTCTTGGTGGTGGTCAGACAATGCGATGTGGTGGTGAGGCTCGTACCAGCCTCAATAATCATGCCGTTGAGGAAATTTTGGTAGCGAAACGATTCCTTCAGATTCATGGCTGTCCTCCTTGTAGTAGTGAGTGATGAATTACACGGTTGCGGCTTGCAGCCGTGCCGCGTGTTCTGCGTCGAGAGCACCCATGAGGCGCTCCGTATCGACACTGGTCAGGATGCCGCACCACGCCGAGCGGAAGAAGTGTTGCAAACTCAACAGGAGCGGCTGGTCGTTCTTTTCCAAAGCTGTGCGGTAGTCGTCTGCCGCCACACAGACAATGGCGTTTGCGAGATTTTGGTATGGGTCTCCGTCGTCATTGCGCAGCCTCGCAAGACTGAACGACGGTGCCTGCATCTCATCCCGCAGCATGATGTCTCTTTTCATGTTCTCAGTCCTTTTCTGCGAGCAGGAAATCCGGGTTGATGACCTTGAAGCTGATATTGTTCTGGATATTCCGCATGACAACACCTTCACGCTTCTGCTCTTTGCGAACCACTGACTTGCCCTTGGAATACTCCACCAGCTCTGCGATGGTCTCCGGCAAAATCTTACCCTCCTCCACAATGGGAACCGACTTGATTCCAAACGGGGCGAGAATCTCCTTGATTTCCGCCGTTGTGCATTTATGGTCGGGGTAAATCAGGTTAAAAGCAAAAAGGTCATACCCGCTGATGTGGTATTTGTTCCCCTGGATACCGTCGCCACAAATCTCGCCTTGTAAAACGATTGTTTGGTATTCACCGATGAGCTTTTTCAGCACATTTTCGATGTCATACTTACGGGCAATCGTCCAGTAAGAGCTGTTATCTGGCGTTCCCAGCCGGATATTCCGGTTACAAACGCCAAACTCATACTTGCGGCGGGAGATTTTCTGGAGAAAATAGGTGACGGACTGACCGTCAACTTTTTCGGTGACGGAGAACGGCGTCCCTTTCTTTCGCTCGATGTCAAACAGCGTGGTAAGATTCTGGATACGGGTCTCATCCGTCTTGACAATCCAATCCGGGAATCCACCCCTACGCTTCGGATTTATAAATAGCTTGCGAGACCACTTGAACTGCACCAGGAACTTCATGATGGGATTTGCGGGTGTTTTTGGCTGCTTTGTTAGCAAAAGAGCCTCTTGCTGAGCCTATGGGTCGTACTTGGTGACGCCGAGAATCTTTGTCACGTCGTCACCGAGTTTGTAGTTACCGGCAGGCAGGATGTCCAGCGGCAGAACCAGCCCCTGGCTGACCTGGCCACGCAGCTTGATAGTGCAAACTCTGAACTTGCGGTCACGCAGGAACTCAAACTCGGGGCGATCCGGCATAACAGAGTCTACCTCAACGTAGACAATATGCTGGCCGGCCTCGAACTCACCCTTCTTGACCACGCACTCCCACCCATCGACCTGGGCAACCTCAATACGGTCAGCACCTTGGATGGGGCGGGTTGATGCAATCGTTCGGATAGTTGCTAACTGACGCATCAGTGCTCCTCCTTACAAAACAATCGTTATAGATACTCTGAGAAAGCAGCCAAACCACCATGATGGAAACTGCATGGTGGCTGGCTGCTTGAGTTTTGTGGCGGCCAAGCGACTCGGGGCAGAAGTTTATGGCCGCCGTTCATCCTTTAGCCAAGGTCGGGCGTAAGCATTACACCAGAGCCATCTCCAGTAATAATCTGGGGCAGCTTGCCGTCCCACTTCTCCAGATACTGCTGGGCAACCCATGTGTCAGGCATATTCTCCAAAGCCTGACGGGTAATTTCCAGAGCCCTGGCTTCACCCTCAGCGGTGGCAATAGCGGCCTCGGCGTTGATTGCGGCAACCTCACGCGCCTGTTCAGCACGAGTGACGGCCTCTTTCTTCTCATTCTCGGCCCGCAAAGCGTTCTGCTCGGCCTGCATCTTAGCCTCAACCGCAGCCTCGAAAGCATCGGAGAAATCAATGTCTTTCACAACCACATTTGTGAAATGGACAGGAAAGGTATCTTCCAGCAGCTTGACCTCCTCGTCTACCTGGGCAGACAGGGTAGAACGGGCCTCCAGCAAAGGCATAGCGCTGTAACGAGCGAACACAATCTTTGCGCGTTCCTCAACAGAGGCATTCAGCTTAGTTTCCAAAATCTCATAAGACCCAAACTGTTTAACCACGTCCATAGCGCTGGCGGGCAACATTTCATACTGATACTCGATAGACGCTGTAACAGGCTGAGCGTCCTTGGTGTAGCTGGCAAACGAGGACTCGCGGACGTGTACACGCAAATCCATAATTTCAACAGTATCGGAAATAGGATTCACAAAATTTAGTCCGCCGGAGATGGTGTGGTCAACACGACCGAAAGTCTTGATGACGCCAACTTCTGTCTGGTCAATAATCTTGATACCACCAATCAGCATTGCGATGGTAAAGATAGCCACACATCCGCCAAATTGTGAGAATCACAAGAAGAACTATCATTTCCCTTTACTCCTTTATGTAGTGTTTTTCTGCACATCCCAAAACTCTTGGAATGTATGTGCGAGTTTCCATGCGCTCTTCGACCTTCCTGGTCTTACCCAGCGCTTCGCGTACCAGGTTGTATAGGTTTTTGCCCCTGTCGCTTTCGAGAAATTCCACGAGCGGCTTTAACACTTCAACGGTGTCTTTGCACGCCCGGCGGGCCTGTCTGCATTTCGCGATTTGCGTAGCTACTTTCGCCCGCTCTTTATAGTCGAGGTTATCAAGCTCCAGCTTGTGGAGGTAGTCCTGCGTAAGCCTGTCCATACGGTTCACCTCCTCATAGTTCCAAGCGTAGTCCTTGGATGCCTCCTCCATCATCTGAACAAAGTCGCTAATAACAGAGGAGAACTTAGGGGGGCTGCATTTCTTTCCCATACAAGACCACCTCCCTTCGCTTAACTGTCGAGTCTGTCGATGACCTCATGGTCGTCCGCATCAGACCAGCTATAAGCGCTGCTCGGCAGCGATTCCGCCATGCCGATTGCGATCTCTTCGCTATCCGCCTCGACTTCGGTATAGCCGTACCGAACGCACATGACCTTGTACTTTTCCTTAGCCATAGCTCACACCCTCCTTATCATTTCTTATTCCAACAAACATCTGGAACTGGATGCTCTCTGCACATGTGGATTTGTCATAGGACACCTCCTTATACTTCACCTCGCACAGAACGCCGATGAGGCTGCCTCTGTTTTGCCAGAACTCGGCACGCTGCTGCCGAACCTCTCATTCTGGGATCAGGCCGGGAATCACCTTGTTCACTGTCTTGGCCGTGACACCCAGGCGAAGCGTCTTGGAGAGGAGCTTCGTGTAAAGCTCCATCTCATGCGGATAGCACATATTTTGTACGAATACACACACTTGATAAACTGTTGCGTCGTCCAGAGTCTTCCGCTTTGACAAACACTCGCAAATATTGAAGATGTCCAGCATGGTCAGCGTGATGGCGAGGTCATAGACGACTGGGGTGCGCAGCCTCTGCTCCGAAATTTTGTAGGCGAGCATTGGATTCAACGCATAATACAGGAGCTTTCAAAAGTTCTCGTTCTCGCTCCCGAGCCGCAAAACCTCCTGCTTTTTGAGTGAGCCGGGGGCGTTTTGCAGCGCGTTGATGAGGCAGATTGCGTCAAACATTGTGTATTACTCCCATTCCATAGGACGGCATGGGGAGCAGCTTGTGCAGGTTCCGTTTGTGCATCGCTTCAATCTTGGCATCCACAAGCCAGTTCCCTGCCGACCCCTTCTCGATGTACGCATCAAGCTGGGCGTAGGTGAAGCCCAGCTTGTCTTCGTCCGTTTTGCCGCACAGGCCGTCAGCGGGGGTCTTATCCACCAGCTCCTTCGGGATGGGCAGCTCGTATCCAACCAGCTTCACGTCGGAAACCGTGAGGTTGGCCAGAGGGCTGAAGTCCCCGGCACTATCGCCAAACTTGGTGGAGTACCCCACATAATCCTCGGACTTGTTGCAAGTGTTAGCCACCCGGCCGCCGTCCGGCAGAGACTGGGCGACTGCATATAGTGTCGCCATGCGGAGCCGAGGCGGGAGGTTGACCTTGGTTTGCTCATAAACGCCGTCCCGAAGTCCTGCGCCGACAACCGCCATCAGCTTGCTGTACACCCCACTGATGTTGACGGTGATGTGCTGGATGCCCAGCTCTTTGACCACCTTGACAGAATCGGAGATGTCCTTCTGGATGCCATTGGGCATCAGTACGCCAAAAACCCGGTCTTTGCCCAGGGCTTCAACACACAGGGCGGCGACAATCGTGCTGTCTTTTCCGCCGGAGATACCGACAACGGCACTGCACTCGGGCCCGTTCTTCTCAAAATAGTCACAAATCCATTGGACGATGGCATCTTTTGTTTTCTTGGGATCACGAATCATTGTTACTGCACCTCTTTCTCAACAATCTCCCAGCAGTAAATTACGGCGAGATCGCCAAAACTGCGAGTGTTTCTGCCAAGATGAATCTCTCGCTCTTCCTCCCAGGTCATGTCCTCATCCCAAAAATTGGGCTGGACGGAGTGATATGCTTTGGTCGCGTCCGCATCTGCCTTCATATCTGCGATAGCGTCATCCACATTTTCGTAGACCGCCATGATTTCGTTGCCTTCGTTATCTGGGGTGTTCCAGTAACGGTGTAAGACATAGACCGTCATGTTAAAGCCTCCATAACTCGTCTGTGTGGTCCTGACCGGGAATCTTTTCAATGAGGCTGTAGACAACCTCCCAATTCCCGTTGCCAAGACCACACCCAATTTTGTAGGGCATAGCAATCGTTTCTCCGGCGGGAACTAGCTTTCTCAAGTGGAGCAGGCATTTTTCAAAGGCCGCATAGTCTGTGAACTGCTTTCTGTTGTAGCCATATTGGTCTTGGGAGAACAGATTGCAGATAGCCTGTGAGTCAATGTCGTTCTTCCCGACAGGATAGTCCTCCTTGTAAACCATCTGAACTTGGCCGAGAAGGAGAGGCTTGGAGCTTCCAAGCCTCTCCTTCTCTTTCGCTCCTTCAGAACACCTGACCTTGTACCACTGATACACCGTCTTATATTTCTCCTCTATCTGCCTCGCAACGCCGCTACCCATTTTGTCTTGGCAATTCACTTGATGGCTGATATACTCGGCATTCGTGGTAAACAGATTGTCATCTACAACCTTGACCGCCATCAGAACTGCCCCCTGTGGAGGTTCCGGCGCACCTCATCCAATGTATACTGCTTGATGAAGCTGCCGTTCTTGAACACCGTCACAAGCTCGTTGTCCTTCTGGGCCTCCGCCCAGGTCAGGCCGTCCTCATAGTGGTAGTCGCCGTTGGGGTAGTTTTTATACACCCGGCAGCAGCCCCGCTGGGACTTCTTGAAGTGGCCAGTGTCGGTCTTGGGGTTCTTAAAAATCATGATGGGCTTACCGTCGGCGTCCTCGGCATAGGTGGCCTTAACGGCGATACCGAAGGTGTCGCGGGTATAGGGCGCATAGGATTTGTGGTCGGCCTCCATAGTTTCCAGGCACTGCATGGAGAAGGAACCGGCGCCCAGCGCCACATTATTGATGGCGAACCCGGCACGCTCCAGGATTCCATAAATCTGCTGGCAACGCTGCGGGGTAATGCTGTCTCCGTACAGAGCCTTGACATGGGGATTCAGAACCTTGAAGCCCTTGCTGTTGACCGTGCCGCCGAAGATATTCCACAGCCGGAACACGGTCTCGGTAATGACCTCAACGGGGTCGCCGCTGTCGCCACGAATGGACAGACAGCCGCCGTGCGCTAAAATCTCATCCTTAAGCTGGGGCAGGATATTGTCCACTAGATTCCAGTAGTCGTAGCTGTCGCTGACCATGGAGAAGCTCTGATGCGGATAAACCTCTGTCAGCAGGCGGCGGATATGGGTAATCTCGTCGCCGTCCATAGCGAAGTTGGAGCACATCACGCTGTGCTCTGTGGACAGAGCGCCAAAAAGCTACCGGCTCCTTGGCGCAGTCGCAGTGGTAGTTGCTCTCCAGCCAAAGAATGGCAGGGACAGTGGCGGTGTTCAGGAAGCTGAGACAGAACGCCGCAGAGCTCTTGGTCGCGCTCTCAATGCTTTCCTGACCACGCATAGAGAAGTCGCCCAGGAGCCTTGCACGAACCACATCGTCGTCACAGGTGCGCTCGGCGAACTCGTTGACGATTTGGCGGTAACGGTAGCCGGCCTCAGCGGAAACCTGGGTGTGCCACATCGTGCAGGACAGCATGGTCTCGATGGAGTTGACCAGCCATACGAAGTTCGGATGGGTGTTGGAAATCTCAATCTGCGGCACCTTGATGTTGGTGCGGGAGCCCTCTGGGATGGCCCGAATCTCCAAGGGAAGATAGCCCAGGTCATACAGGGCTTTCAGCCGCTTCTCACCAACCCCGTCGGTGTTGATAGTGGCATTGAGGACACGCTTGTACTCAGCAAGCACATCCAACCAATCCTCTAGGAAGAAATAGAGGTCGAAAGCATTGATGAGATACTCATGAATAAACGCCTGGAGACCGAACAGGGTGACCTTATCGGTGTCGTCCAGGCGGGTCATGCGGGGTGTGTAGTAGGAGACCATCTTGGTCAGGGTTTGCGGATACTGCTCTGCATGAGCAGTCTTGTAAAAGTCCAAACAGAGCAGGGGATTGTAGTGGGTCATGTCATTTTCTCCTGTTCATTTCTTCAGCGAAGTAAATGGCGAAGGCAAATGGGGCAGCAACTGGCCAGAAGATACCGGCCATAACACTTGTGAAGCCGTCATCGCAGCCCCTTCCGCAAGATTTGAGCCGACGGCTTTCAGACTGTAACAGGCAGCTTTACCGTATGCTTACCAATCTCACACGAACCTGGTTTACCAGGTTTGGTATTACTCCTTCCCTTTGATTACAGTAATGTTTTCATGCTCGCCACGGTAGATACTGTCGGTGGTGAAAACGTGGCGAATCAGGCCATCGGTTAGCACCAGCCCATCGAAGATGGCGTTTTCGCAGTGGGACACATACAGATAAATGTCTTTGGCTCCGGCCTCTTTCAAAGCTCTTGCCGTATGGGTGAACGTGCCGCCACGGGAACAGATATCGTCCACAATGAGGACGTGACGACCCTCCACCTTTTCTGTAGAGGTTAGCTCCAACCGCTCAATCTTGCCCGTGCGCCAATCCCTGTGCTTGATGCCGAAGATGTACTCGGCTGGCATAAGCTCGGAGTACCTTATTGGAGTGCGGGTCAAAGACCGCGACATGGCAGAAATGAAGCGAATTGATAAAGTCGGCGAACCATTTCAGTGTAAATACCTCGTCGCCGTTTTTTACCCTGTCCATCCTGGCGTTGGGAATGTATGGCATCATGAGCTGCACATGGGTGTCCGGCCCCATAATAGAGCGGATATGGTTCACGAGATACCACACAATCATGCACTCGCCATCATTGTCATACTTCCAGGTGATGGCCGGGATACTGTCGCACTCCAACCCCTCCATATAGAACCGGAATGAGGATGTGCCGTCTGGGAACTGCGTGGGCTCAATTCTTTTCCCGTTAAAGAAAATCATACTTCATCCTCCCAGTTCTCGATATTCACCTGGCACATCCGCAAGGCCCGCAGGGCGTTTTCGTGGCTCTCCGGGGTTACACCGGCGCAGCAGGCGGCATCCACCGTCATCTTGGCTTCCGGCAGAAACGCTTTGATGAGCAGAGCGTTGGAGATAACGCAGATATCAGTACACAGCCCGACCAGGACAATCTCCTCAATGTCCACATCGTGGCTCTTATCGACCAGATACTCGCCCAGCTCCACGGAACCAAATGTAGGTTTCATCACGGAGCGGATGGCGGCATCGCCACGGCTCTTGACGGCGGCATAGACCTTGGCGTCCAGCTCCCAACCCGGAGTGTTC
>CATIYU010000129.1 GCA_949739085.1 uncultured Eubacteriales bacterium
GACATCTATCTTCCCTCCCTCCGATGTATCCGGCTAATCCAGGATACTCTGTAGGGCCATTAAATGGCTTAATGAAAGATAGTATACCCATTTTCAGGTCATTTGTCAAGACTGAATGATACAAAAGATACGAAAAAAGATAAGAAAATGACAGAGGAGGATGGGCAGGATATATGAAATCCGTCAAAATAGGGCCGCTGGATGGCGTGCAGGTATGCGGTTACTCCCCGTCCAGCAGGTGCATAACGCTGACCTCGTAGGCGGTGCGCTCCTGTGGCACGCCCTCCACCATCTTGGTGTAGGCCCGGCTCTGGACCCGGCCCTCCAGAGCCAGCTCGCTGCCTACGTCCATGCGTCCGGCTGTCATGGCCACCTGACCCCAGGCAATGCAGGGGAGGTAGTCAGCTCGCCCGTAGCGGCGGTTCACGGCCAGCATCATGTCCGAGATGCAGCGGCCCAGGGGCGTGCGGCGGAGCACAGGCGGCTTGCAGAGGACGCCCCGCAGCTGGATGTAGTTTAGATCCTCCTCTTCCGACTCCTCCAGAACCCTGGCGAGGACGGAGATCACCAGCTTGCTGCCCACGCCGCTCTTGTTGTTAAAGGAACGCAGCTGTCCCTCCAGGGCCAGATGTTTCCCGCCGATGGGCAGGAAGGGTTCCAGCAGCTCGCTGGTGGCGATGACGTGCAGGGTGTCGGTCTGACCGGAGAGCCGCCGGATGGAAAGGGGGAAGCGGTAGAACCGCTGTCCGTGGTTTTCATGGGAGAGTTCAGGTTCGCGGGCGGCGGTACCCCGCAGCTGGACTAGATTGCGTGTTTCCTCCATATGTACGTCCACCTCATTCGTAGTCCGGGAAAAGGACCCGGCTGAGGGTACACTATGCGGCGGCGGGATAAAATATGCGGAAAAAGCGGCGTATGATTTTTCTTTCTCTGCGGAAACTAGGGAGGAAAGCGAGGGATTGTCAATGGAAGAGGAAACCAAAACGACAAAGAGCACGGAAGAGGAGCAGGACGCCGTGCCCGACCAGCAGAGGCTTGTGGATCTGGGCTCAGCGGTGAACCACAGCAGCCGGGGGAACATCTACACGCTGACAATTGTGGGGCAGGTGGAGGGCCACCAGGTCCTGCCGGAGACGGCTAAGGCCACGAAGTACGAGCATGTCATGCCGCTGCTGGCCAGTCTGGAGCAGAATGAGGAGGTAGACGGCATTCTGCTGCTGCTGAACACAGTGGGCGGAGACATTGAGGCGGGGCTGGGGATTGCGGAGCTCATCAGCGGTATGCGCAAGCCTACTGCCAGCCTGGTGCTGGGCGGCGGCCACTCCATCGGGGTGCCCCTGGCGGTAGCGCCGAAGGTGAGCATGATCGTGCCCTCGGCATCCATGACCATCCATCCGGTGCGGATGAACGGCACGGTGATCGCCGCACCCCAGACGTTCAACTATTTTGAGCGGATACAGGAGCGGATTGTCAGCTTTGTGGCAAAAAATAGCCGAATCAGCAAGAAAAAATTTCTGAATCTGATGCTGAAAACCGGCGAGATGGCGGCGGACGTGGGGAGCGTCATCTACGGGGAGGAGGCGGTGGAGCTGGGCCTTATCGACCGCATCGGCGGTCTCAGCGACGCGCTGGACTGCCTGTACGAGCAGATTGCCGAAGCGCGGGAACAGGAATAGTGGTCCGGATACAAGAGACAACGCCCAAAAGAAGGAATTCGGAAAAACCCCTTGCCAGCCGCCTCCTGCCGTGGTATACTAAACCATGACCGGTCAATAGAGAGATGACCGGCGGCGGAGAGGAGGAACAGGCATGACGGAGAACGAGGAGCTGGAGGAGCGTCAGGCGGAGGAATCCGGCGGAACGGCGTCCGAGGCGGCCCCAGAGGCTGGCGAAGCTGGGCAGGAGGCCGCGCCGTCAGGGGAGGAAGCGCAGGAGGAGTCTTCCGGCAACGAGGAGGCTGTGCCAGAGGAACCGGCGCAGCCAGAGAAGAAGAAATCCAATATCAAGGGTGTTCTGCGTAAAATCCTGATGACCATTTTGTATTTGCTTTTGGTGCTTGTCATCCTGTTTGAGGCGGGGGCGGTGTACCTGTGGTACCGTTACGACACCCTGGCCCAGACGGGGGAGCAGCGGCCTGCCCAGCGGACGGTATCCTCCTCCTCCTACGCCAATTGGAGCGGAACTTTCCGGCCCTCTGACTGGCCGGAGGCGGAGTCGGTACAGGCAGGGCTTCCTCCGGAGCTGTTCGGCGCGGAAGAAGCCGAACCGGAGTCTGACGAGCCTGCGGAGCCGTAAAGCAGATTGAAAGCCAGGAGGGGAGAGATCCCGCTCCTGGCTTTTTTGCGTAAAAACTCAATGGAACCGGCTATGGGACCGGTACACCCGGACCATGGCTCTGCCGAAGGGCAGTATAGCCGCCACCTCTGAAGGGGCGGGAAGGGCCCGGCCGCTGCTCAGGCTGCCGGTCACGCCCTCGCTGACCAGACTGAGCTGTTCCATGCGGCAAAAGTCCACCGGCTGGACCAGGGCGATATTCTTGTCAAACTCCAGCGCACCGCAGCACTCCAGCAGTTCGGCTACGAACTGGGAGCAGAAGTAGCTGCTTCTGCGCTTGAGGGGATAGTTGAAGTAGGAAGAGAAAGCCCCCAACAGGTTGTAGCTGTACCGGGAGCGCTGATGATACATAGACGCCAGCCGGTCCCGGATCCGGCAGTAGGTCCCCTCGGACACGCGCAGCCGGTACATCCGGTAGGGCAGATTACCAGGGGAGCCAGCGCATATAGCCTCCCGGACCAACCCCGCTGGCAGGCAAAGCCGAGTATACTTCCGGGCAAAGCTGTAGAAATACCCCTGGGGTCCGTCCAGGCCAATGGAGGCGTGGGTGTAGGGGGCGGCGGTAGCGATATGTATGAGTCTTGAGAAGTAGGTACTTGACTTTGTGATGAGGATATAGACATAGCGTTCCACGGCGGTCCTCCTTCCGCTTACTGGTTCTATTGTACCATTAGCGGCGGATAAATGCAAATGTAAGTTTTTAGCGGTGGAAGCGCGGCTAAAACCTTGATTTTTCTTCTGGACTAGTATACAATAGCACC
Source organism: uncultured Eubacteriales bacterium (assembly GCA_949739085.1). Next base: position 3,096 of record CATIYU010000129.1, read on the forward strand.
ACCAAATTGAAACACCAAGGAGACAAGACGTGGACAAGAGAATGGAACGCATCCTGCCCCGGGTGCAGAAGCCTGCCCGGTATGTGGGAGGCGAATACAACGAGGTCCGTAAGGACCCCCGGACTGTAGATCTCCGCTTCGCCTTCTGCTTCCCGGACACCTATGAGATTGGCATGAGCAACTTGGGCTACCGGATTCTCTATGGCGTGCTCAACGAGATGCCGGGGGTGTGGTGCCAGCGGGCGTTTGCGCCCTGGCCGGACATGGAGGCGGAGCTGCGCTCCGCCCAGATTCCCCTCTGCGCCCTGGAGTCAGGGGACCCCATTGGGAGCTTTGACGTAGTGGGGTTCTCCATCGGCTACGAGATGGCCTATACCGCCGTATTGAACATGCTGGATCTGGGGAATCTCCCTCTTCGGGCGGAGGACCGTCCGGCTCTGACCCCGCTGGTCATTGCCGGGGGTACGGCTATGTACAACCCGGAGCCCATAGCGGATTTTATCGACATGGCCCTCATCGGGGAGGGGGAGGAGCTCCTGCCGGAGGTGGTGAACCTTCTGCGCAGGGCGAAATTGGAGGGGTGGAGCAAGCCTCAGTTTCTCCGGCAGGCGGCCCAGATTGAGGGAGTCTATGTCCCCTCTCTCTACGCTGTCTCCTACCAGGAGGATGGGACGGTTCAGTCCATTACCCCCCTGGACGGCGCACCCGGTAAGGTCCGCAAGCGGGTGGTTCACAACATGGACAAATCATACTTTCCCACCAGAACCATCGTGCCCTCCACAGAGATTGTTCACGACCGGGTCACCCTGGAGCTGTTCCGGGGGTGCATCCGGGGCTGCCGGTTCTGCCAGGCGGGTTATGTGTACCGGCCTGTGCGGTGCCGGAGCAAGGACCAGCTGGTGCAGCAGGGGGAGGCGGCTCTCCGGGACTCCGGCTACCAGGAGATGACCCTCAGTTCTCTTTCTACCAGCGACTACCCGGCGCTGACGGCCCTCTGCGACGGCCTGGAGGAATATTGCAGCCAGAACCATGTAAACCTGTCTCTGCCCTCGCTCCGTGCGGACAATTTTTCTATGGAGCTGATGCAGCGCCTGCAGAAGGGCCGGAAAGCGGGGCTGACCTTCGCGCCGGAGGCGGGGACCCAGCGCCTGCGGGATGCCATTAACAAAAACGTGACAGAGGAGGACCTGACGAACAGCCTGCGGACGGCCTTCTCCGGCGGCTGGAGCGCGGTGAAGCTCTACTTCATGCTGGGCCTGCCCACAGAGACGGACGAGGACGTGCTGGGCATTGCAGAGCTGGCCAACCATGCGGTCCACACTTGGCGGGAGTACGCTTCCAACAAGAACCGGGGCCTGCGGCTGACGGTATCCACGTCCTGGTTTGTGCCCCAACCCTTCACTGCTTTTCAGTGGGAGGCCCAGATTCCCCTGGCGGAGTATGAGCGCCGGGTCAAGCTGTTGCGGGAGGCCATGACCGCCAAGGCGGTGACATACAACTGGCATGACGGCGATACCAGCTTCATTGAGGCAGTATTGGCTCGCGGGGACCGCCGTCTGGGGAAAGTGTTGGAAACAATATGCCGTAAAGGCGCGAAACTTGACGCCTGGAGCGACTATTTTGACCTGAACCGCTGGCTGGAATCCTTTGTGGAGTGTGGTCTGGACCCGGTGTTTTACGCATCCCGCCAGCGGGCACGGGACGAAATTCTGCCCTGGAGCGTAATCAGTTGTTATGTCTCGGACAGCTATCTCTGGCGGCAGCGGGAGCTGGCCTACCGCTCCCAGGCCACCCCGGATTGCCGGACGGCCTGTGGGGGCTGCGGGGCTAACGTAGTGGAAGGAGGGGAGTGCTATCATGGGTAAACTTCGTCTGCGGTTCGCCAAGGAGGGCCGGGCGGTATACATCTCCCATCTGGACCTTCTGCGGACCTTCCAGCGGGTATTTCTGCGGGAGGGGCTGGTGGTGCGCCACTCCCAGGGCTTCCATCCCCACCCCATCCTGTCCTTTGCGCTGCCGCTGTCCGTGGGACAATCCAGCGTCTGTGAGATTCTGGATTTTGAGGTCGAGGAGGCTCTGGATGGCCAGGGGTTGGCGGACGGCCTAAACCGGTATATGCCTGAGGGCATCCGGGCCTTGACGTGTTATACACCCACCCGCCCAGTGCGGGAACTGGCAAAATTAAGCTGTGAAGTAGAATTCCTTTACGATTCTGGCGTACCAACCGGTGCGCTAGATCGAATTCTGGATTTTCTGACAGGAGAGAGCGTGGTCATTCAGAAACGCACGAAACACAAAACACTGGCGGACCTTGACCTGCGCCCTCTGCTCCACACCCTGGAGGCAGCGGAGGAACCTGGACTTTTGCGTCTACAGGCGGTGGTTTCCGCCCAAAATCCAGGTATGAATCCGGCTCTGCTGGCTGCGGCGGTGGAGCGCCATCTACCGGATCTGGCGCCAGACTTTGCCCGGGTCCGCCGTCTGGAGACGCTGGATGCCGCTGGTGAGGTATTCCGGTAACATTTCCTGAAACAAGAGCAATAGGAGCTGATACGCATGTCAACGGAAAAGGAACGTCTGGCCCGCTGTGCGGTGGTGATTCCCTCCCTGGCCCCGGACGCCGCGCTGCCGGATTATGTTTCGGCGCTGCTGGAGCGGGGATTTGGCCGTGTAGTGGTGGTGGACGACGGCAGCGGCCCGGATTATGCCGCTATATTTGCCGCGCTGGAGGTCCTGGAGGGCTGCAAGGTTCTGCGCCATGAGGTAAATCAGGGCAAGGGCCGGGGGTTGAAAACGGCATTTGGCTATATCTTGGGTTGTCCGGAGCTGGAGGGCATAGCGGTGGTCACGGCGGATGCCGACGGCCAGCACAGTATAGAGGATGTCTGCCGGGTGGCGCTGGATGCACTGGAGCAGCCGGACGGCCTGGTCTTAGGGGCCCGGGATCTGCGTCAGGCCCACGTTCCAGCTAAGTCGAAGGCGGGGAACCGGGCTACCAGCTTGGCCTTTCGGGCGCTGTACGGCCCCTACCTGCCGGACACTCAGACAGGTCTGCGGGGGTTTCCCTACGGATTGTTGGCGTGGTGCGCTGAGATCAAAGGGGAGCGGTACGAGTATGAAATGAACGTGCTCATCCGGGCCGCCCGGGAGAAGGTGCCCATCCGACAGGTGGAAATCGCTGCCATCTACTATAATAACAATGAGGGCACCCACCTGCGCGCGGTGCGGGACTCCTGGCGGGTATTTGTCATTTTGATATCCGGGCTGGGGTGGTATACGCTCTCCGCGCTGCTGTCGGCGGTGGCGGACGTGGCGGCGTTTACCGTGTTTGACGCCTGGATTTTTTCGGCTCTTGCGCCGGTCTACTGTTACCTCTGGTCTACCATAGCGGCCCGGCTGATCTCCTCCGCGCTAAATTACACGCTAAACCGGCGGTTTGTGTTCCACGCGCGGCCCCAGCGGCGTGCGGTGATCCGCTACTACATCCTCTGGTTCTGCCAGCTGGCGGCGTCTTATGGCCTGTTGCTACTGCTCTCCTGGCTTATGCCTTGGCTGCATGACTCTGTAAACAAGGCGGTGGGGGACGTAATCCTGGCCATTTGCAGCTACCAGATCCAGATGCACTGGGTATTTGCCCGGCCAGACGGCATAAAAACCCCTGCCGGAGGGAACAGCTAAGGAATACGGCGCGGATTCCGCAAAACTTTCCATAAATTTACGACAAAGCACTTGCAATTGCCCAAGGAATACGATAGAATGGGCCATGGACAACTTATTCCATTAGGAGGATAAAAATATGGCGACGATCACAGCCGGAGAATTCCGCAACGGCAAAACCTTTGAGATGGACGGAAAGGTGATGCAGGTCATCGAGTTCCAGCATGTAAAGCCGGGCAAGGGCGCGGCGTTTGTGCGCACGAAGATGAAGAACGTCATCACGGGCGCGGTAACGGAGACCAGCTTCAACCCCACTGCGAAGTTTGAGGAGGCGTTTGTGGAGCGCAAGGACATGGAGTACAGCTACAACGACGGCGACCTGTACTACTTCATGGATCAGGAGACCTTCGAGATGGTGCCCCTTGGCCGGGACCTGCTGGGGGACGCGTTCCGCTTTGTGAAGGAGAATACAGTCTGTAAGGTGCTCAGCTATAAGGGCAATGTCTTCGGCCTGGAGTGTCCCAACTTCATGGACCTGGAGGTCACGGACACAGAGCCCGGCTTTGCCGGCAACACGGCCACCAACGTCACCAAGCCCGCTACTCTGGAGACCGGCGCGGAGATCAAGGTGCCCCTCTTCATCGACGTGGGTGACAAGATCACCATTGATACCCGCACAGGCGAGTATCTGTCCCGCTGCAAGGAGTAAGCAAGGCGGCGCTTATGCGCGCTTTGAGAGGGGGGAGCCCCCTAGATGCGGAGGAGTAAGCCACGTGGGCCGCTCCTGCGGTCCGGGACACGATTTTGAAAGGAGAGAACTCCCATGGAAATTCTGGAAAAGGTCGCGTATATGAAGGGTTTGGCAGAGGGCTTGGGTCTGGACACCAAATCCAAAGAGGGCAAGCTTCTCATGGTCATGATGGACATTTTGGATGATGTCGCCCAGGAGCTGGAGGACGTGCGGGCGGACCAGAGCGATCTGGAGGAGAGCCTGGACGCTGTCAGCGACGACCTCAACGACGTGGAGATGCTGCTCTACGAGATGCGGGAGGAGGACGGCGAAGAAGAGGACGAGGAGGTCTACCAGACCACCTGTCCCAACTGTGAGGAAGAGATTTTCTTCGACGAAGACACCCTGGCCGACGGATCCATTGAGTGCCCCAACTGCGGGGAGAAGCTGGAGTTCGACCTATCGGACCTGAGCGGATGCGGCGGATGTTGCGGCGCCTGCGGGGACGGGGAAGAGGACGACGGCGAAGAAGAGTAATATCCATAACCCCTGAGCGCCCCGCGCTTATGCGCGAGGGCGCTTTTAGTCGAGCATAAGGAGGCCAGCCATGCTGACATTGCTGAAAAATTATGTAGGGGAGACCGCCGCGCCCATTATTTTCCTGGTGCTGTTTCTGGTGATCGTAGGCGGGGCGCTGTGGATTACGCCCCATCTCGCGGCTTGGCTGGACAAAAAGGACGCGGCAAACAAGGGCTATTTTGACGGTATGCTGGAGGAGGACCCCAAGTCCTCCGGCGGCCAGGGAGGCGGCGATGTTTAAGGTTATCAGCCGGGAGGGCCGTGCCCGCCGCGGGCAGTTCCGCTGCTCCCATGGCGGCGTGGTGGAGACGCCGGTGTTTATGAACGTAGGCACTCAGGGGGCCATCAAGGGAGCACTCAGCGCCCATGACCTGCGGGACATCAAGTGTCAGATTGAGCTGAGCAACACCTACCATCTCCACCTCCGTCCAGGGGACGAGGTGGTGCGGGCCTTGGGCGGTCTCCACAAAATGATGGACTGGGATGGCCCTATCCTTACGGACTCCGGTGGATTTCAGGTCTTCTCTCTCTCCGGCCTGCGGAAGATCACGGAGGAGGGGGTTACCTTTGCCTCCCACATCGACGGACGGCGGATCTTCATGGGGCCGGAGGAGTCTATGCGCATCCAGTCCAACCTGGGCAGCGACATCGCCATGGCCTTTGACGAGTGCGTGGAGAACCCGGCCCCCTATGATTATGTCAAGCAGTCCTGTGAGCGGACTCTCCGCTGGCTGGTCCGGTGTAAGGCGGAACACGACCGCCTCAACGCTCAGCCGGACTGCCTGAACCCGGGCCAGCTGCTCTTCGGCATCAACCAAGGGGGCACCTACGAGGACCTGAGGGTGTGGCACATGGACCGCATCGCGGAACTAAACTGCGACGGCTACGCCATCGGGGGCCTGGCGGTGGGGGAGGAGACGGCGGTAATGTACCAGATTATCGAGGCGGTAGAGCCCCACATGCCGCCGGACAAGCCCCGGTACCTGATGGGGGTGGGCACGCCTTCCAACATTGTGGAGGCGGTCTGGCGGGGGGTGGACTTCTTTGACTGCGTTATGCCCGCCCGGAACGCCCGCCACGGCAAGCTGTTCACTTGGCAGGGAAGCCTGAACATTAAAAATGAGAAGTATAAGCTGGACCAGGGCCCTATCGACCCGTCGTGCGGCTGTCCGGTGTGCAGAAGTTTCTCCCGGGCCTATCTGCGTCACCTTTTCAAGGCGGAGGAAATGTTGGCCATGCGTCTGGCGGTAATGCATAACCTTTGGTTTTATAATACGCTTATGGAGCGTATCCGGGCGGCGCTGGATGCCGGGACTTATGCGGCGTTCCGGGCGGAATATAGCCCCCAGTTGGAACAGAAAATTTAGGGCTTGCAAAAGGTATCCAATTTCTGTATAATAGTAGAAGCATTTTCATTTTTGTGGTAGAAAAACACACTAAAGGAGGAACACGCGGCAATGAATGAAGGGACTGCGGTGGGCTTTGGCACCCTATGGATTCCGCTGATTCTGATGCTGGTAGCCATGTATTTTCTCATCTGGCGTCCGGAGAGCAAGCGGAAGAAGCAGGCTGAGGAAATGCGCAACAGCCTGAAGAAGGGCGACCAGATTACGACCATCGGCGGCATTATGGGCAGGATTGTCCAAGTACAGGAAGAGAGCATCATCATTGAGACCAGCGAGGACCGGGTGCGGATGGAGCTGTCCAAGTGGGCGGTGTCCAATAACAACAGCCAGCAGCCGGCGGACAAGAAGGCGAAGAAGAGCAAGGACGAGGAGGAGGCCCTCAAAATTGAGGACGGCGCCTCCGGCGGAGAGAAATAACCCGCAATCAACAGAATAACCGGACCTCCTGGCCAATATACTGTTTTATCAGTAGAAAAGCCAGGAGGTTCAGTTATGTCAAAGGTAGTCATGTCCCTGCCTAAAGGGATGGTCAAAAACAGTGTCATCGGCGGTCTGCTGGCGCTGGCGGCGTATATTGGCCTGCAATTTATCTGCGCCCTGCTGATCGACAAAGGCGTTCTGGGAATGGAGCAGCTCTACCCCATGGTCTGTGTGGCGGCGTTTCTGGCGTCCTTTTTGGGGTGCGGGTACAGCGTACTGAAAGGGAATGGGGCGTCCATGCTGCCGGTGCCGGTGGTTGTTGTAGTGTTCATGACGCTGACCTTGGCGGGGGCGTTTCTGACGGCGGACGCCCTCCCCGCGGGCAACGGCCTGACGGGGCTTGGACTGTCCATGGCGGGGGGCGGACTCCTGTCGGCGTTGGTGGGATACAACCTTCCCAAGGGCGGACGGAACAAATCCCGTTCCCGCCGGAAGCGCCGGAGCTGACCTGCCTCCAGACCCTTTTCTGTCAAGAGGTGAAATTGACCAAAAATGAAACCGCCGCTGAAGGAGCGTAAATTTCTCTGGAAGTGGAACTGCTGGCAAGTCTGATAGCTTGTCACCCCAGATGTGGTGGCAGGCTTCGACTTGGCGGCACAAAATCTACCAGTTTCCTCGAGGCTGTAGGAAAATTCCGTTTTTTTCCAAAATGCTTTACATAAAACGTTGACATAAGGTTTCGTTACAAATAACAAAAAGACAGGAATTCCCATTTTTTACTTGCGAAACGGCCTGATTTGCACTATATTTATAGAAAGTCCTCCAAGTACCCCTGCCCGCCGCTTCTAAAACTTGTCCACCGCGCATATGCTGGTGGGGAGGTGATGGAAGATGCGAGGACGGACTGTCCTGCGAACGATCAGACTGGCCCCCTGGGACCCGTCCCTGCTCCGGCTGTTGCTGCTGGCCCTGTTTTTCTTGACCGGCGCTCTGGCGGGCCATCTGTACGCCGGGGCCTGCGGCGGCGAGGCCCAACCGGCGCTGAACCAGTATCTGGAGGACTACTGCGCCGTATACGACGCGGGGGGTGCGGCGGTGTCCCTGGCCAGCTGCGTGGTGATGTATTATGGCTATGTGCTTTTACTGTTTCTGCTGGGGTTCTCCTCAGCGGGTATTGCGTTGATTCCGGCCCTGTCTGGGCTGTTTGGATTTCTCACCATGTACACGGTCTCCTGCTTTGTCCGGTGCTACGGGCGGAGCGGTGTTCTTCTTGCAATGGGCGTGCTGCTTGTGCGGCTGCTTTTTACGCTGCCCTGTTTTCTTGCCTTGGCGGGGGAGGCTTGGCCGCTTTCCATTGAGCTTTTTCTGCTGTCCTTTGGCCGTGGGAAGCGCTCCGCCCCTGTGCTCTATGGCAGCCGGTACTTTTTGCTTTTTGTGTTGTGTGCTGTGATTCTTGCCGTTGGCGTATGCTGCGAACGGTTTCTTACACCTGTCCTGTTCCGCTTGGCACTGGGGGAGGTGTTATAAGAAGAAAAATGTGAAAGGAGGGGTGTCTCTTGGCGAACTATATAGCCGACTATACAAACTACCTGACGCTGGAACGGCACTCCTCGGACAATACCGTCTCGTCCTATGTCCGGGATGTGACCCAGTTTTCCCGCTACCTGATGGAGGTGGAGGGCACGGAACTGCCTCACTGCAAGGCGGAGCAGGTAGAGCAGTACGTGAACTACATGGATAACAAGGGCAAATCCCCGGCCAGCATTGCCCGGAGTGTGGCGTCGCTGAAGTCTTTTTACGGCTACCTGCAAAGCCGCGGGGTGGTTCGCACGAACCCGGCGAAGGGGGCCGCGCCGGTGCGTCCGGAGCGGAAGCTGCCGGAAATTTTGACAGGCCAGGAGGTGGAGCTGTTCCTGGAGCAGCCCCAGTGCGTGGACGCCAAGGGCTACCGGGACCGGGCTATGTTGGAGCTGCTGTATGCCACGGGCATCCGGGTCAGCGAGCTCATTGGCCTGAACGTGGGGGACGTCAATCTGTCCGCCGGATTTATCCGCTGCTCCAGCCGGGGCAAGGACCGGATCGTCCCTCTCTACAGCGCGGCGGTAGCAGCGCTTTCGGAGTACTTGAAGGACTACCGGCCCCGGATGGTGCTGTACCCCCGGGAACAGGCTCTTTTTGTGAATATGAGCGGGGAGCGCATGAGCCGGCAGGGCTTCTGGAAGATCATCAAGCACTACCAGGAGACGGCCCAGATCAAAAAGGAGATCACGCCCCACACGCTGCGCCACTCCTTTGCGGCCCATCTGCTGGAGAACGGCGCGGACCTGCGGTCTATTCAGGAAATGCTGGGGCATGCGGACATCTCCTCTACCCAGATTTATTCCCATATGATTAAGCAGAAACTGCAAGACGTGTACCATAAAGCCCATCCCAGGGCGTAGGAGGAACACCGGCTTGTTTACGGTTGACAAAAAGGACGTTGCAAAAATTCTTGTTCAGTTTGGGGTATACGGGGAGGTTTCCGGGACAGAGGAGCTGCTGCGCTACCACTATGAGCGGGACGACCCAGATTCAAAAGAAGTCCGCCTGATTTTGAAAATCAGCTTCCTGGACCGCGCCCCTATGGTGGTAAAGTTCAAAAACGAAGAGGGCGTCACACAGGCCATGGTTCAGGAGCAGACGGCCTTTTCGGAACACCTTGCTTCCCAAGGCGTTCTCACCGCCCGTTATTACTGTTCAGAGGAGGGCTACGTGCTGCGACGGACCGTCAACGGCTATACAGTCCTTATTACTGCGGAGGACTTCCAGCCCGGCGAAATCAAAACGGTGAATCCATCCATTGCGGAGAGAACAGGACGGCTGCTGGCTTTGGCGCACAACATTGCTGAACGGGACCGCTGCCGGGTCAACGCGCCAGTCCTGTTTGACCCCTTTAACCGCAATGATTTGTTCTCCTTTGAGATATTCGAGGCTTTCGGTCCCCGGTTCCAGGGGGAAGACGAGGTTCTTTTCCGTAGAATCTGTAGGGCTTACCAGGAGCGCATGGAGCGGCTCGCGCCTCTTCGCGGCAGGGAAAGGTACGCCGTTCAAGGAGATATCAGCGACTGCAATCTGTTCTTGACGCCAGACGGGCGGGTAGGCATGTTTGACTTTAACAACTGCGGAGACAATATCCTTTTCTGCGACGCCGTGATGCAGGGGGTGTTTCATGCGCGGCTGATGGACTACGAGCGGACGCGAACAGAGGCGTACTCCAGCGAGCTGCTTAACAGCTTTCTGGCGGGGTATCAGAGTGAGCGGCCCTTTTCAGAAGAGGAACAGTCTATGGTCCCGCACCTATGCGCAGTTATCGCGGCCTTTGCCCGAATTCACTTAATCTATCGGGCGGACTGCCTGAAGAACCGGCTTGCGTCCGGGGACCGGGCGGGAGTATCAGAAATGCTCCAGGAAATAGAGGCGCGGATTCATGTGTAGATCCGGTGTGGAAACGTGCTCCCCGGCACGTTTTTATCGTATCTGGAGCCCTACAGCGGCAGAAGGAGAAAAAGCAAATGATAGACCTGACAATGTATCACGTATTTGACGGCGGCATGGGAACCATGCTCCAAAAATCCGGCCTGGGGGCAGGGGAGGCCCCGGAGCGTCTGAACCTGACCGCGCCGGAGGTGGTGGGGGCCATCCACCGCGCCTATGTCCAGGCGGGGGCGGATATTCTGACCACTAACACCTTCGGGGCCAGCCGCCAGAAGCTGGGGGAGGACCCCGCGCCCTACATTGCCGCCGGGGTGGCTCTGGCCAGGCGGGCAGCCGGTCCGGATACATTTGTTGCCTTGGACATTGGCCCGCTGGGGGCTCTGCTGGATCCCTTTGGCGGTCTGCGCTTTGAGGATGCCTACGCCATGTTTGCTGAAATTGTGGAGGCCGGGGCCCGGGCGGGAGCAGACTTGGTGCTGATAGAGACCATGAGCGACTTGCTGGAGGCCAAAGCGGCCCTTTTGGTGGCAAAGGAATGCGCGGACCTGCCGGTGTTCGTCACCATGACCTTTGGGCAGGACGGCCGTACCTTTCTGGGCACGGACCCCGCCGCCGCCGCAGTAACCCTGACCTCTCTGGGGGCGGACGCTGTGGGTCTCAACTGCTCTATGGGCCCCCGGGAACTGCGGCCCCTGCTGCGGCAGATGCTGCGGGCCACTCATCTGCCGGTCATTATCCAGCCGAACGCGGGCCTGCCCCGTCTGGTGGACGGCAAAACAGTGTACGACGTGGGACCGGCGGAATTTTCCAACTGTGCCAGAGACTTTATTGAGGACGGCGCGTCTATTTTAGGAGGGTGCTGTGGTGTCACGCCGGAGCACATCCAGGCATTACGTCCGCTTTTAACCGGTAGACCGCCCCGCCGGGAGCCGGGACCCTGCCGCCTCTGCGGCTGGCAGGGAGTAAAGGAGCTGGAGTTATCATCTATCGCCACGATAGGGGAGCGATTGAACCCCACAGGCCGTCCCCCTATGAAGGAGGCGCTCTACAGCAGGGACTACGATTACGCCTTTGGCCCGGCGGTGGAGCAGGAGGGGGAGGGAGCGGACTTCCTGGTGGTCAACGCGGGCCTGCCGGACATCCGGGAGGAGGAGGCCCTGCCCAAGCTGGTGCAGGCCATTCAGAAGGTGTCGCCTCTGCCGCTGGTCATCGACAGTTCCAATCCCGCCGCATTGGAACAGGCTCTCCGGGTCTGCCGGGGCCGTCCCATTTTGAACTCTGTCAACGGACACCAGGAGAGTCTGGAGCGCATCCTGCCCCTGGCGGTGAAATATGGCACGGGCCTCATTGTGCTGGCTCTGGACGGCGGCGGCATTAGTCCGGACCCTGCGGAGCGCCGGGACACGGCCCTTCGGGTTGCCCGCGCAGCGGAAGCCGCTGGCGTCCGCCGGGAGGATATCTTCATTGACTGCTTGGCCATGGCGGCTTCGGTCAGTCAGGACATGGTCCTCTCCGCGCCGGAGGCCATCCGCTTGGTCCGGGCTGCGGGATATAAGACGGTGCTAGGGGTGTCCAATGTAAGCCACGGCCTGCCTGGCCGGGACGAGCTGAACTGCGCGTTTCTGGCGGCGTGCCTGGCGGCTGGGCTGAACGTGCCAATCATCAACACAGGTTCCCCCCTCATCCGCGACACCCTAGCGGCGATGCGGGTGCTGACTGGCGGCGATCCGAGGTGCGGGGACTACATCGCCCGCTTTCAGGTTATTGGCGGCGCGTCCGCCCCCGCTTTTTCCGGGCAGGAGGCATCTCTGGAGGCGCTGGTCGCCGCCGGACGCAAAGCGGAAATTCCTGTTGCGGTAGAGAGTCTTTTGGAGCGGGAGACGCCCCTGGAAGTGGTAAACAACCATATCATCCCCGCTCTGGACAGGGTGGGGGAGCGGTACGAGGCGGGGACGTTGTTCCTACCCCAGCTGATGGTCGCCGCCGATGGAGCTCAGGTGGCGTTTGAGGCGGTCCGCCGCCGGATGCCTCAGGGAACAGGGGAGAAAGGGCCCATTCTTCTGGCAACAGTAAAAAATGACGTCCACGACATTGGCAAGAATATTGTTAAAATGCTTCTGGAAAACTACGGGTACCGGGTGATCGACCTGGGCCGGGATGTACCGCCGGAGACGGTGGTCCAGGCGGCGCTGGAGACCCGCGCCCCCCTGGTGGGCCTCAGCTCCCTCATGACCACCACAGCCCAGAACATCGCAGAAACAATCAGAGCCCTCCGAGATGCCGGTGCGCCCTGTAAGGTGATGGTAGGCGGAGCGGTGGTAACCCAGGCGTTTGCGGACCAGATCGGCGCGGACTTCTATACCAAAGACGCGGCACAGTCCGCCAAGATAGCGGCGCAGGTATTGGGATAGAGCAAGGCGGACGGCGCTTCGGAGAGCACCGTCCGCCCCTAGGCACAAAAAATCCCCCGCCGATTTACATCAGCAGGCGGTTTTTTGCGTCATGTGTCAGCATATGTCAGACAGCTCTGGTGACTTTGCCGGAACGCAGACACCGGGTACAAACATAGACATGGCGGGGGGAACCATCGACAATCGCCTTTACGCGCTTGACGTTGGGCTTCCACGTCCGGTTGGAACGCCTGTGGGAGTGGGAGACCTTGATACCAAAGGTAACGCCCTTGTCACAGAATTGACATTTAGCCATCCGTTGCACCTCCTTGCTGTTGATAGATTTAGTAAGCGCAAATTGCACTGTTTGATATAGTAACACAGTTTGACACAAAACGCAAGCACAAATTTAAGATTTTGGAAAACTTTTTGCGCACTTGCCAAGCGGGCCCATTTATACTATAATATAGGGAACACTGGGGCGGACCGTGGCCCCCGGCGGAACGGAGGAGCGCATATGATACAGCAAGACGAAATGAAGGGCGGCTTAAAGCTGCATGAACTGGTGGAGGTGCTGGGCCTGACGGTGGTGAACAAGGGTGTGGACTACGATACGGCCCTGGTGGGCATCAAGGACGTCAACCGCCCGGGCCTCCAGCTGATGGGATTTTTTGACTACTTTGACGAACGCCGCCTGCAAGTCATCGGCATGGCGGAGACAAAAATGCTGGAGAGCATGGACGCGGAGGAGCGCACCATGCGGTTTGCCCGGCTGTTTGAACACGAGATTCCGGCTCTGGTGGTGTCCCGGGACCTGGATATCTATCCGGAGTGTCTGGCAATGGCCCGCAAGCACCAGCGTACGCTGTTGCATACGGCGGATACCACAGTGGCCTTCACAACCAAAGTCATCGAGCATCTCTCCCAAATCCTGGCGCCCACCATTACCCGCCACGGTGTTCTGCTGGACATCTCGGGCGAGGGGGTTCTGGTGACGGGCGACAGCGGCGTAGGCAAGAGCGAGGCGGCCATTGAGCTGGTTATGCGCGGCCACCGGCTGGTGGCCGACGACGCGGTGGACATCCGCCGGGTGGCGGACCAGCTGTTTGGGAAAGCGCCGGAGCTTATCCGTCACTACATTGAGCTGCGCGGCATCGGCGTCATCGACCTCCAGCAGCTGATGGGGATGCGGGCCGTCAAACTGGAGGCGCAGATCAGTCTTGTTGTACATCTGGAGCGCTGGCGGGAGGACAAATTCTACGACCGCTTTGGTCTGGAGGAGGAGAAGGTCAACATCCTTGGCCTGGACATACCGATCATCACCATACCGGTGCAGCCGGGGCGGAACCTGGCTACTATCATAGAGGTTGCGACTATGAACAACCGCCACAAGCGGTACGGCTACAACGCGGCGCAGAAGCTGGCGGACGAGCTGGAGCGCCATGTCCAGGGCGCGTAGGGCGGTTTACCCGAAAAAGTACGCCTGTCAAGGGCTGGGAGGAATACCATGTACAACATCGGAATCGACATCGGCGGCACCAATCTGAAAGCTGGCCTGGTGGATGAGAGCGGCAATATTACCGCGGTAAAGAAAGCGCCCCTACGGTTTGAGTCCATGGAGCAGATGGGCGGCGTCCTGGCGGATATGGCCATAGCCCTGGCGGAGGAGAACAATGTCCCCCGGGAACAGGTGTCCTCGGTGGGCATGGGCTTTCCAGGCCCGGTGGATGACAGGCGCGGCGTGGTCATCAAGACGGTAAACATCCCCATCCGCTCCATGCCGGTGGCGGAGATGTTCCGCAAGCGGTGGGATATTCCCGTCCACTTGGGCAACGACGCGGACTGTGCGGCCTTGGGTGAGTATTACCACTATGAGGACAAGAATATTGAGAGTCTGATTTTGGTAACGCTGGGTACGGGCATCGGCACGGGCATTATTTTGAATGGCAAAATCCATACCGGCATCAACGGTTGCGCCGGAGAGGGCGGGCACATTGTGGTCGTCCATGGCGGCGAGGCGTGCAGCTGCGGACGGCGTGGATGCTGGGAACGCTACGCCTCAGCCAACGCCCTCATCCGCCAAACCATCGTGGCCATGGACAGCCACAAGGATTCGGCCATGTGGGGCCTAGTAGGCGGGGACCTGAGCCGGGTGGACGGCCGCACAGCCTTTGAGGCGAAGCGGAAGGGCGACGCGGCGGCGAAGGCGGTGGTGGACCAGTACCTGCTCTACCTGGCCGACGGTCTCGCCAACTACGTGAATATCTTCCAACCCGCAGTAATTGCCTTGGGCGGCGGCGTCAGCCATGAGCGGGACGAGGATTTGCTTCTGCCGCTGCAAACCATGGTGCTGGAGATGTGCTTTGGCCGGGAGGCGGAGCGCCATCCCCGGATTGTGAAGGCCAAGCTGGGCAATGACGCTGGTATTATTGGCGCGGCGCTCTTAGGGGCCTAGGACCTTATTCTGATAAAGGAGGGCGCTGTATGCCCTGGTACGACTGCTTTGACGCATTTGCCGCACGGGAGCTTCCGGACATGGAGGTCCTCCAGGAGGAGCCCATGTCCCGCCACACCACATTCCGTACTGGGGGTCCGGCCCGCCGCATGGCACGGCCCGCCTCTTTGGGACAGCTGACTGTCCTGCTGGACCGTTCAGCGGCGGAGAGCTGGCCTCTTCTGGTGGCCGGAAACGGGTCCAACCTTCTGATTGCGGACGATGGACTGGATTTTTTGGTCATCCAAACCGGCCTCCTGGACGCCCTGGAGCAGACCGGCGAGACCACGATTCGGGCGGGGTCTGGCCTGCGCCTGGCAAAACTCTCCAGCTTTGCGCAGAAGCAGTCCCTCAGCGGCCTGGAGTTTGCCCACGGCATTCCCGGCAGCGTGGGCGGCGCGGTCTATATGAACGCCGGGGCCTACGGCGGCGAAACCAGCCAAGCCGTGTCCTCTGTGACCGCCTGGTTTCCGGGTTCTGGGGTCCGGCGGCTGGATGCTGTTGAACTGGAGTTTGGCTACCGCCGCAGCGTTTTCAGCAGCTGCCCAGCTGTAATTCTGGAGGCGGAATTTTCTTTGAAACCGGGAGATCCTGCCGTTATCAAGGCCCAAATGGATGGTTTTGACAGCCGCCGCCGTGAGAAGCAGCCTTTGGAGTACCCCAGCGCAGGAAGCGTCTTTAAGCGGCCAGCCGGATACTTTGCCGGGGCTCTTATTGACCAGTGCGGCCTGCGGGGCTTCCGCATAGGAGGGGCGCAGGTCTCGGAGAAGCACGCTGGATTTATCGTTAATACCGGCGGCGCGACTGCCGGGGAGGTCCGGCAGCTCATTGCCCACGTGCAGCGTACAGTTCTGGAGCAGACCGGCGTAAGGCTGGAGACAGAGATCAAAACGCTCCCCTGAGGGCCGCGGGAGTTCTTGGGGAGGGGAGGGAGCAGACATGGAGATATTACTCATATCCGGCCTCTCCGGGGGAGGAAAGAGCAAGGCGGCCTCCTTCTTGGAGGACATGGGGTTTTATATTGTAGATAACATACCCGCCGGGATGATATTGAAGTTTGCGGAGTTCTGCGCCGGGGGAAGCAGCCGTTACAATAGACTGGCCCTGGTCTACGACGTGCGCACTGCGGATACCTTTGACGAATTTTTGGAGGTTCTCTCCACGTTGCGCCAGCGGGGGTACGACTGTAAGCTGCTGTTTCTTAAGGCGAACGTGGGGGCCATCATCAACCGTTATAAGGAAACTCGCCGGCTCCATCCGCTTCAGGAGCAGACGGGCAGTCTGGAGGCGGCGGTCCGGCGGGAAATAAAACTGATGGCTCCAGTTCAGGCCCAAGCGGATCTGGTTATTGACTCCACCAACTATTCCACGGCCCGCCTGCGAGGGGAACTGCTGCGTTTTTTCGGCGGCAAGGCTGCCGCCGGGGAGCTGCTGGTGAGTTTGGTGTCTTTTGGCTTCAAGCACGGCCTGCCCCTGGAGGCGGATCTGGTATTTGATGTCCGCTTTATGCCAAATCCCTTTTATATCGACTCCATGCGCCACAAGACGGGCCTGGACCGGGAGGTCCGGGATTACGTTTTTTCCTTCAAGGAAACGGAACAATTTCTGGAAAAACTCCGGGAATTGCTGCAATTTGTTCTGCCGTTGTACCGGGAGGAGGGCAAAACCGTTCTGGTGGTGGCGGTGGGCTGTACTGGCGGCCACCACCGCTCGGTGGCAGTGACCCACGCCCTGGCGGAGTATCTAGGCTCTCTGGGTTACCACGTGACAGAAAATCACCGGGATATGACAAGGGCATAAGCCCCTTCCGTCCAGGCGGCGGAAGCGAATCAAATGAATGAAAGAAGCGCCATGACAGAAAAAACTTTATACCGCGGGCCCAGCGGAAAGGGGCCGAAGATCGTGGCCATCGGCGGCGGGACAGGTCTGTCCACCATGCTGCGGGGCCTGAAGCGCCACACCAACAATCTGACTGCCATTGTTACCGTAGCAGACGACGGCGGCGGTTCCGGGGTACTGCGCCAAGAACTGGGGATGCTGCCCCCCGGCGACGTGCGCAACTGCCTGGAGGCGCTGGCCAACGTGGAGCCTTTGATGGGGGAGCTGCTGCACTACCGTTTCACCGACGGGTCCCTGAAGGGTCAGAGCTTCGGCAACCTGTTTTTGGCCGCCCTCAACGGCATATCCGGCGGCAGCTTTGACCAGGCGGTCAGCCGCATGAGCCAAGTGCTGGCCATCACCGGCCGGGTCCTGCCGGTGACCACTACGGACGTGCAGCTGGAGGCGGAGTTTGAAAACGGCGCCCGGGTGCTGGGGGAGTCCAAAATCTTTTACTGCAAAAAGCGGGAGGACTGCCGCATCCGCCGGGTGCGGCTTCTGCCGGAGCGTCCCCCGGCCCTGGAACCGGCGCTGGAGGCTATCCGGGAAGCGGACATGATCCTTCTGGGGCCGGGAAGCCTGTACACTAGCATCATCCCAAACCTGCTGGTGGAGGGCATTGCCCAGGCGATCGCGGATTCCGGCGCACTGAAGGTCTATGTGGCTAACGTAATGACCCAGGAGGGGGAAACGGAAGGCTACACCAATGCCGACCACATTCAGGCGATCTTCCAGCACTCCCTGCCGGGGCTCTTCCGTCTGTGCCTGGTGAATTCCTCCCAAATCCCCGAGGAGATGGCCGCCAGCTATGCCAAGGAGGGAGCGGAGCCTCTGCGCTTCGATAAGGCGGCCTGTGCCTCTCTGGGAGTGGAGCTCATCAGCCGCCCGGTTTCCATGGTGCGGGACGGCTATGTGCGCCACGACCCGGAACTGCTGTCGGCGGCGCTGTTGGAGCTTCACGCTCAGCGCAGTGTCCGCATTGCGGGTCTGGGCCGCTACCGGACAGAGTAGCTTATGCGGATTTTAGGCATTGACCCGGGGGTGGCGACCATAGGCTTTGGGCTCATTGAGGCGGAGCGGGCCCAGGTCCGGCTGCTCCAATACGGCGTAATAACCACCCCGGCGGGCCTGCCTCTCTCCAACCGGCTGTACCAGATTTCACAGGATATGATGGAACTGCTGGGGCAGTTTCGGCCCGACGAGGCGGCGGTGGAGGAGCTGTTTTTTTCCAAGAATATCACCACAGGCATTGCGGTGGCCCACGGGCGGGGCGTGATCCTGCTGGAGGTGGAGCGCTCCGGGGTGCCAGTTTATGAGTATACGCCCATGCAGGTCAAGCAGGCAGTGGCCGGGTACGGCGGGGCGGACAAGCGGCAGGTGATGCTGATGACCCAGCGTCTCTTGAAGATGAAGACGGTCCCCCGGCCGGACGACGCGGCGGACGCCCTGGCGATCGCCATCTGCCACGGCCGGAGCGCTACCAGCCTTCTGAACACGGAGCGGAAATTTGACCCGAAGCGGTACGATACAAGATAGGGAGCAGGCTATGTATTACTATGTATCCGGCACGGTGGCCCATGTGGAGCCCTACCTGGCGGTGATCGACTGCGGCGGGGGGGGATACGCCTGCCGCACCACCACATACACCCTGTCGCAGATGAAAAAGGGCGACAGGGCGAAGCTGTATACCTACCTGAGCGTCCGGGAGGACGCCATGGACCTCTATGGATTTTTCAGTCAGGAAGAGCTGAAGCTGTTTCAGCAGCTTATCTCGGTCTCTGGGGTGGGCCCCAAGGCAGCTCTGGGGATTTTATCCTCCAGCAGCCCGGCGAACCTGGCCATGAGCATCATTACCGGGGATGAGAAGGCGCTGACGGCGGCCCAGGGTGTGGGGAAGAAAATCGCCCAGCGGGTGATTCTGGAGCTAAAGGACAAGCTGGCCAAAGGGCAGAGTGTGTCCGCCTCCGGGGAGAGCGTGCCAGGGCCCGTAGTGACGGTGATTCCCCAGAACAAGCTGTCGGAGGCGTCGGCAGCTCTGGCGGTGCTGGGGTACTCCCAGGGGGAGATTAACGCTGCTCTGAAGGGAATCGACATCGACGGCGAGTCCCTGGAGCAGATTATCCGGCTGGCTCTGAAGAGGATGGTGAAGTGATATGGCGAAGTACGAAAGGCGGTTCCGAGGGGATTTTGACCAGGTTTTGGAACAACTTCACAGCGGGATTCTCTGCGGAAGCTCTTCTGCCTCTTTTGAGGACGGCAGCGACTATCGCTGCGGATCTGTGCGGTGCGCGGTGAGGGTCTATGAGCGCTACAGCTTCATGGGCGGGAACCGGGTAAGCCTGAACCTGACGCTGGCAGGGGAGGGGGAGGAGCTGTTTCTCTCTGCCATCACTGCGGGCGGCAGTCAGGCCGTGTTCTTCAAAGTCAACACCTGGGGAGAGGATTCCTTTTTGGAGAAGCTCCAAGAAGTGGCGGAACAGCTATAAAATTCCCGATAGGAAGTGAATCATGAGCATTGATTTTTCCCATAATGAGCCTATGGTGGAGGAGGAACCCCTGGTCACTACCAGCCTGCTACAAGAAGACGAGGGGGAGTACTCCTTACGCCCCAAAACCCTGCGGGAATATATCGGCCAGGAGAAGGCGAAGGGGAATCTGGAGGTTTTCATCCAGGCTGCGAAGATGCGCTCCGAACCCCTGGACCACGTGCTGCTCCACGGCCCGCCGGGACTGGGGAAAACCACCTTGTCCGGGATCATCGCTAACGAGATGGGCGTGAATGTCCGCATTACCTCCGGCCCCGCTATCGAGAAGGCCGGGGACCTGGCGGCGCTTCTGACCAACCTGAACGAAAATGACATCCTCTTTGTGGATGAAATCCACCGGCTGAACCGCTCCGTGGAGGAGGTCCTCTATCCCGCCATGGAGGACTATGCCATTGATATCATCATTGGCAAGGGGCCATCCGCCAACTCCATCCGGCTGGACCTGCCGAAGTTCACCCTGATCGGGGCGACGACCCGGGCGGGGCAGCTTTCCGCGCCTCTGCGGGACCGTTTTGGCGTGACGCTGCGGCTGGAGCTGTACACCGCCGAGGAGTTGGGCCTGATCGTCACCCGCTCCGCCGGAATTTTGGACGCCCCCATTGAACGGGACGGCGCGCTGGAAATCGCCCGGAGAAGCCGGGGTACGCCCCGGATCGCGAACCGGATGCTGCGGCGGGTCCGTGACTTCGCCCAGGTGGTGGGGGACGGCGTTATCACCAGGAGCCTGGCTGATAAGGCATTAACCGCCCTGGAAGTAGATTTCCTGGGGTTGGATAACATTGACCGGCGTATGCTGAAGGCCATCATTGAATACTATGGCGGAGGGCCCGTGGGGCTGGAGACCTTGGCAGCCACCATCAACGAGGAGTCTGTTACTCTGGAAGACGTCTATGAGCCCTACCTCATGCAGATCGGCTTCCTCACCAGAACGCCCAGAGGCAGATGCGTTACCCAGAAAGCCTATCAGCACCTTGGCCTCAGCGCGGCTGGCGGGGGAGACATGGACCAGCTCACCTTCTGAGATTGATGCCTAGGAACGAATGTTTCACGTGAAACATTGCGGGTTTTCCAGAATTTTCCAATTTTTACGGCCTGCATCTCTTGCTGTCCTACTCCGCAGGCATAGGCGGAGATACATTTATTTTAAAGGAGATATCTTATGGGAAAGCTCTTTGGGACCGATGGTATTCGTGGCGTCGTCGGTGAGAACCTGACGGCGGAGCTGGCCTACCGCGTGGGCCAGGCCGTGACAATGGTGCTCTTTGAGGAAAAGGGAAGCACCCCCTTGGTGACCATCGGCATGGACACCAGAATTTCCTCCGACATGCTGGAAGGGGCTCTAATCTCCGGCATCACGTCCGTGGGCGGCGATGTTATGCCCTTAGGCATCATCCCCACCCCCGCTGTGGCCTACCTCACCGTGAAGGTGGAGGCCGACGCCGGTATTGTCATCTCCGCCAGCCACAACCCCTTTGAACACAACGGCATCAAGGTCTTCAACAGCCAGGGCTATAAGCTGCCGGACGCCCTGGAGGACCGGGTGGAACAGAAAATCCTCTCCAATGACCCCATGCCCCTGAAGAAAGGAGCGGACATCGGTAAGCGCATTCACGGCATGAAAAATTTGAAGTATGAGTACATTAAGCACCTGGCTGGTACCGTGCAGGACAATCTATCAGGACTGCGGGTTCTCATTGACTGCGCCAACGGTGCTGCTGCCGCAACCGCCCCCGATTTGTTTGCCAGCTTCGATATCGAGGCCGATTTCATCCACAAAAAGCCCAATGGCGTAAACATTAACCTAAAATGCGGCTCAACCTACCTCAAGAGTCTGGCCGCTATGGTCACCGCCGGCGAGTACGACCTGGGCATCGCTTTTGACGGCGACGCAGACCGCTGCCTTATGATCGACGAGAAGGGCAATGTGGTGGACGGTGACAAAACAATGGCTGTCTGCGGCAGGTATATGCGGGATCAGGGCACCCTCACTGGGCGGACCATCGTGGGCACCGTCATGAGCAATCTGGGGCTCCACGAGTTCTGCAACAAAAACAATATCCGGCTGGTCTGCACCCCCGTTGGAGACCGGAATGTGCTGGAAAAAATGTTGGAGAACGGCTACCGCATCGGCGGCGAGCAGTCCGGACACACCATTTTCACCGATTTTGCTACCACGGGCGACGGCCAGCTTACCGCCCTCCAGTTCTTGCAGATTCTTAAACGGAGCGGACAGAAGGCGTCCGAGCTGGCTTCCATCTGCCCCACCTATCCCCAGACGCTCATTAACGTGGAGCTGGCCAACCAGCCCGGACTCAAAGAGGCTGTGATGGCCTCTCAGGAGCTGAGGGAGGCAGTGGAACGGGAGGAGGGGAACCTGGGCGGAGATGGCCGAGTTTTGGTGCGTCCTTCCGGCACCGAGCCCTTGATCCGGGTCATGGTGGAGGCAAAAACTACCCAACAGGCAGAGGATTGTGCTGGGCGGTTGGCTAGTTTGGTGAAATCACTAAAATTTTAAAGATTTGGTTTACAAATTTTTAATATTTACTTGACAAGTATGGGGGGAAATAGGTATAATAGCTATGTCGATCAAGGAAGCCCCTTATGCCGCATATGAGGCTATGGCAGATGAACAGCTCTGCGCCCTGGCCCGGGAGGGCCACCAGTATGCGGAAGAGATTTTAATAACGCGTTACAACCGTCTGGTTCGCAAGCTGGCCCGTCCTTACTATCTGGTGGGTGGCGACAGCGATGATTTGATCCAAGAGGGCATGATCGGCCTTATGTACGGCGTCCGGGAGTTTGACAGAACGCGTTCCGCATCCTTCCGTACCTATGCAGAAATATGTATCCGCAGCCGCCTGTACTCAGCGGTCCGGGCAGCGGCCCGGGATAAGCATTCGCCGCTGAACCAGTCGGTTCCACTTGAAATACCCTTCTTTGAAAGTCCTTCCTCCCTGTATGGCGCGGAACTGGCTGCTCAAGCGAATCCTGAGGACCTTGTCATCGGGCGCGAGGGCGCACGGGACACCCTCCGGTGGGTCTGTAAGCAGCTGTCCGAGTTCGAGGCGAAGATTTTGGGGTACTATTTAGACGGCCTTACTGTCCGCGAAGTGGCCGAAGCGGTTTCCAGGTCCCCCAAATCGGTGGACAATGCCGTGCAGCGCATCCGGCGCAAGGTGGCGCGGCGCCTTTCTTCCGGCGATCTCAGCGTAGGCTGACCGCAATATATTTTTTCTATTCAAAGAGAGGGTAAACATCATGTACGAAGACAAGACCTTAGTTTGTAAGGAGTGC
>CATIYU010000130.1 GCA_949739085.1 uncultured Eubacteriales bacterium
GCACCACCTCTCTGGAGGACCAGAGCGACATCCTGAGCTGGAACCAGTTCGTGGAGAAGTTCCTCCAGACCAACAAGGTGAAGGACATCACCGAGGTTGGCAACGGCAACTGGCTGAAGATCATCGACAACAACAACGATGGCAAGGCCGAGTATGTCCTGCTCACCAACTACACCCTGGACAAGATCGTCACCTCCACCACGAAGAACGATGTGGTAACTTACTACTACAACGGCGTGGATATCACCTACTACACGCCCCTGTATCTGGACGGCTACACCCCCGCTGTGGGCGATATCGTCCTCTACGCGATCATTGACGGCACCGTGCAGATGCACAAGGTTACGCCTGTTCAGGCCGCCTTCAAGTCCGTCAACTACAAGGAGCGTCAGGCCACTGACACCGAGGGCAAGACCTGGGAGCAGTCTGATATCATCAACTATACCAGAATGCCCGACGAGCTGGTCAATGTGGACGAGAACGTCTCCTACGACCTGTACCTGGACGACTATGGTTACGTCCGCGCCTACAGCAACGAGACCTCCTGGGCCCTGGTGACCGAGATTTATCCCGAGAACCGGCTGAACGAGGGCTGGCTCACCAGCCAGAAGCTGATCGCTGAGGTTATGCGCGGCGGCAACAACGCTTTTGAGGAGTATCCTCTGCTCAACAGCGCCTACTACAACAACACCAGCAACGCCCGCAACCCCTTCTTCATCGGTGAGGGCAACCAGTGGAATCCCATCCACAATCCCCAGATCTCCAACTGGCTCACGCCTGCCAAGCACTCCCTGGATCTGGGCCTTGGCTACGAGGGCAACTACTTCTACTACGGCGTGAACTCTCCCGTGGAGGGTGACCGCACCTGGACCAACGTGGCCCGCTACACCCTGGGCGCTGACGGCGGCATCAACCTGTACACCGCTGCTGAGCGCGAGAACGGCAACACCACCCGCGACTACATCCAGCTGGCGACTGGCGATGTCAAGCCCTCCAACCCCCTCTACGCCATTGACGACGCGGTGTACAGCAGGGAGTATACCTCCACTGACAGCCGGTATGTCCGTGCTGTGGACGACACCCGTTTCTTCATCGTCGCCGGCGCGGACAAGGTTGTCCGCCAGTATGTCGGCTACGCCAACATCCCCGAGCTGCTGGCCAAGAACGGCATCAACTTCCATGCCGCTTACGCCGTGGCCAGCAAGACCTATAACAACGTTGATAACAACTACTACTGGACCGCTGACGTGATCGTTATCGAGATCGACAGCTTCAACGCCGGTTATGACAGCGTCTCCCTGATCTACAGCAACGACTACAAGAACAGCGGCGACGTGAAGTACCTCCAGGCTTACGACAGCCAGAAGGGCGCGATCGGCATCGTTCCCCGCAATGTGGACATCTGGCGCGGCCAGTTCACCGCTTACGGCTTCTACGGCCTCCAGAACATCGAGGCCACCGAGACCGAGGGCGTCTACAGAGCGGACATCTATCCCATCGGCTACCACAACAACCGCGCTATTTCCACCACCTACAACGGCAACGGCATCTACTTCGGCCAGGTTCGCAGCCTGACTGACGAGCAGGGCCGCAGCGGTTACATCACTGTGGATGTGCTCAACAAGTACAGCCACACTGACGTTGAGGGCACCACCACCGCTCAGGTTGCCACCTACGGCGGCAACTACGGTATCGGCGCCACCAAGTACGACCTGTACAACGAGTCCATCCCGCTGGTGCTGGGCAGCCACGGCAGCAACCGCGTCATGGTTGGCGACTATGTCATCTGGGTCACCAACGGCAAGGGCAATCAGGTTGGCTTTGTGGTTGACCTCAGCGACTACGAGCTCAACACCACCCACGGCTGGTACAATCCCACTTGGCTTGACGTCCTGGCTGGGACCATCGCTGTGGAGCAGACCACTCTGGAAGGCGCCCACAGATGGGCTCAGGTGGAGCTGGAGCTTCAGGCTGAGGCCATGAAGAAGACCCTCACCCTCACCGGCGACGAGCTGGCCGCTGAGCTGGCTCGGATCGACGCCGCTCTGGCAAAGGCGCTGGCGAACGCCGCCGCCGCTGTCACTGTGCCTGACGTTGACACCGCCGTTGAGATCGGCACGGAGGCCATCTGGAACGGCACCGAGATCCCCGACCCCGTTGATCCCGAGCTGAAGCCCGCCCAGGACGCCGCTATCGAGGCCCTGGAGAAGGCCGCGCAGGAGGCCAGGGATGGTCTTGATGAGACCGCCGAGGACTACGACGCAAAGGTCGAGGCGATTGACAAGGCTCTGGAAGACGCCAAGAAGGCCGTCAACGAGGCCACCACGGCTGAGGACGCTACCAAGGCCGGCGAGGATGGCGTGAAGGCCATTGAGGATGCCGCCAAGGGCGAGGAGACCCCCGACCCCGGCGACAAGACCGTGGCTGTTACCCTGGATCTCCTGGATGAGATCGTGACCATGGAAGGCGAGGAGCTGGAAGTGGCCGGCCTCACCAAGGAGAAGGATGAGGATGGTAACATCACCATCACCGAGGAGGACTTCCAGAAGGCCTGCACGCCCGCCTGCACCTTTACCGTGATTGAGGTTCTGGTGGACGGCCAGGAGGTCGCCGGTGTGGACGGCGTGTGGACCATTCCCGTCACTGGCAACGCCGTGACTATCAGCTTCGGCATTGACAACCTGGTGTTTGAGGCCGGTGAGGGCGACGGCAGTGTGGATTCTGACGACGGCAACGTCTCCGTGAAGCCCGGCGAGGGCAGCGACGTGGACATTGAGCCCGTTCAGAGCCCCGCCCGCGCCGCTGGCGACAAGTACCGCGTCACCGTCACCATGGAGCCTGGCTACGAGTTCGTGAACCTCTGGCTCATGAACGCCAAGTACGTCGAGGAGGAGTCCCGGGAGACGGACGAGACCGGCAAGACCGTTATCAAGATTATCATTGAGTGCACCAGCGACCGCAAGGCCACCGCTACCGTGCAGACCAAGAAGGCTGAGCCCGCTGGCCCCGCTGTGACCGCCAAGCTGGTTGACGCCAGCGGCGTACCCGTCACCGAGGGCGCTGCCCTGGAGCAGGTCTCCTGCAAGGAGAACATTTCCGGCGGCGTCACCACCTACACCTACGAGTTCAAGCTCACCTTCACCGACGCGCTGACCTACAAGTACGGCACATCTGAGGTGAAGGACAGCAAGGACGCACCTGTCGCGGGCATTGTACCGACCTACGACCCTGAGACAGGCATCATCAAGGTCACCGGCGTGACCGAGGACAGCATCCTCACCGTCAAGCTGGCTGCCGCCGATGTGATTAAGATCACCGTCGCTGACAGCACCGTGCTGGACATCACCCCCGCCGTTGTGCCTGCGGGCACCAAGTGGGCCGAGACCCCCATCACCGTTAGCCTGAAGGAAGGCATGGCGGAGAAGGGCTACGCTGTGCCTACCACTGGTATTGCGCTCACGGACGGGAGCAGCTCTCTCGCCTGGAACACCAACTACACTTACACCACCAACGAAGAGGGCAATCTGGTGATTACCCTCAAGGACAACGCTACCACCAAAGCCCTCACCGCTATTGTGCTTACTACACCCGCCGACTTGACGGACGGCAGCGCTGTTGAGGTGAAGGCCGAGGGTGCGGCCATCACCGGCAAGTACTACACTGTCGGTCCCAAGACCCTGAAGCAGGGTACTGCGTTCAGCGATGGTCCTGTCATCACCATCACTCCCGCAGACTATGTCCAGCCTGCCACTTTCACGGTGAAGATGGCTGACCGGACCGGCACCGCTAAGAACTTGGTGAAAGACACCGACTACACCTTTGACCCTGTCACTGGCGCTCTTACGCTCTGCGGTGACAAGGTTATCACCGGCGATATCACCATTGAGATTGCGACCGCTCCGACTAACGTTGCTCCCCTCAAGATCGACGCCAAGACCGGCGCGGTGACCAAGGGCGATGCTCCTGGGTACTGCTACCCCAGAGACTACAACAGTGGTCTGAAGTACATGGTGGTTGACCCCGAGAAGGACGCCACCCTGTATGCCACTGTGGAGGCCGACGTTGCTGGCTGGATGAACGCCGCTCCCTTCCTCCTGACTTCTGTGGACCCCAACTTCACTTGGGCGGACACTCTGCCCACACTGAAGGACGGCTCTTACCTGGTGGCCGTTTGGGTTAAGGACAGCTATGTTTCCAATGCGGGTATTGTGAAGCTGGAGGGCGTCACCGGTGGTGCGACCCCCGACCCGGATGCTGCCGTTGAGATGAAGACTGAGGACAGCGGACTTACCCCCGTTCTGAGCGGCAACGTCATCACCCTGACCCCGGCTGAGGGCAAGCTCCTGCCCAGCACCGTGAGCTCCATTGAGATGGTCGGCACCACGTCCCTGACCGAGAACACCGACTGGGTGTACGACAGAGCCGCTGGTACCATCACCCTGAACGTGAAGATCACTGGCAAGATCACCATTACTGCTGTGGCTACTGAGTATGTTGAGACTGGCTATAAACTCGCGTTCACCACCCAAACTGGTGTCCTCACCGCGAAGAAGTCGGACGGTACTACTAATATCACCGTTGCAGACGGCGATGTGGCCATTCTGCTGAAGAGCATCGACGGCGTTGAGGAGATTCTGAAGACCCTCACCACCGACATGAATCTGGAGGCTGTTGGCACTGCCCTGGGCATCGTGACGAGTGGAGATCCCGAGTATATTATAACTGCTGCGAGCGGTAATGGACTGGTGATTGACGCAGTTAAAGACGATGGAAGCAACGCATATGTTGTGTTCCTCAAGATGTCTGAGGGTAAGGTTGTTGGCGTTGGGTTCGCAGCCAACACCAGCAACAAGACGGGCGCTTGATCCCCCCCCAGCGAACAGCAAAACTTTACCCCCCAAGGGCTTCGGCCCTTGGGGGGTTCCCCGTTTTACCGGAAGGCGATGTAGTCGTAGACCCGGCCGCTCTCGTTCAGGTCTGGGAACCGCTTGTGGGCGGCGTCCCCGGGGAAGAGGGTGAACCCGGAGGCGGTGAACTGGCAGCGCTCCTTGAGAACGCGGCCCCCAGTGGCGGCGATGTACCGCTCTCCGATGTAGGTGGTGGAGCTTTCGGTGCTGGCCATGCCGGAGACGATCAGGAAGGAGGGCTTGAAGCCCACGGAGATTGTCCGCTGGGTGTTGTTGCCGGTGTAGGTGCCCACGGCGTAGGGCAGCACGGCGGCCTCCTGCCGGGCGGCGTCGGCGGTGGACTGGGCGGCGTCGGCGGCAGACTGGGCAGTGCTGGCGGCGGATTTGGCGGCGTTGGCGGTGGACTGTGCCGCTGCTGCTGCGGACTTGGCCGCGTCGGCGGTAGATTTGGCGGTGTTGGCGATGGACTTGGCGGAGTTCGCGGTGGATTGGGCGGTATTGGCGGTGGACTGGGCGTTGGCGACGCCAGTGTCGATGCGGCCCATAGCGCCGTTAAAGTCGTCCATCATGATGCGGTCGCTCTTGACCCACTGGGGTAAATGATAGTTGTTGGTATAATCCATACTGAGTTCTCCTTTTCGTATTGAATTGCCCGGCAAAAAAACCGGTACACATAAGGTGTGTACCGGCGGAAAGTTGCACAAAAAGCGGAAACGTGAAACTGCACAAAAAAGGGCCGTCCCGAAGCCTCCTTCCGCTCCGTGACGGCCTTGCGCCCTATTCCATATCCACGTTGATATGGTCGGTGCCGTGGGCCTCAAACTCGCCCATGTACTGCTCCATCCGCTCCATGACCTCGTCATAGTTGTCGGCGGTAGCCCTCTCGGCGTCCAGGTCCCGGAGGGCCAGCTCCTCAGCGAGGATTTCAAAAAACGTCACGTCCTCGTAGGCCATGATGGCCTCATGGATGCCCCCCTCGGCGAAGGCGCGGGAGGGGATGATCTCCCCGCCGTACAGCTCCACCAGGGGCGCCATTCCGTGGTCCAGGCAGTGGGAGAAAATCAGGCTCTCCACCTTGTCGTAATCCCCGATCCGGTCGTCTCCCCGGGTGGAATTGAGCACCCAGTTGCCTATGTACACCAGATCCAGCAGGCGGCGGTATTGTTTTTCTGTCAGACGCAGCTCCATGACGGACCTCCTCCCGGCTTGTTAAAAATCAGCAGTCCTAGTATAGCAGAAACATACGGAAAATTCCACAGAAAATACAGGGCAAAAAGCCCAAATTTTTACTTGAAAAACTAGTAATTTCATAATACAATGTTGTGGTAAATCCAAGTGCAAAGGAGGTATTCCCTTTGGATGGACGGCCCATCGGGGTATTTGACTCCGGCCTGGGGGGCCTGACGGCGGTTCGCCAGCTGCGCGCCCAGCTGCCCTCTGAGAACATTATATACTTTGGCGATACTTCCCGTGTCCCTTACGGCAACCGGGGCCGGGACACGATTGTCAAATACGCCCGGCAGGATATGGCGTTTCTTTTGGGCTTTGACCCGAAAATTGTGGTGGTGGCCTGCGGCACGGTCAGCAGCAACTGCCTCCCTCTGCTCCAGGAGGAGGGAGGCATCCCAGTGATCGGGGTGGTGGAGCCGGCGGTCCAGCGGGCAGCGGCGCTGACGCGGAACCGGCGGGTGGGGCTTATCGCCACCCGGGCGTCGGTGAACAGCGGGGCCTACGAGAGGGCGTTCCGCCGGGCCGCCCCGGAGGCGGAGGTGTTTAGCCAGGCGTGTCCGTTGTTTGTGCCCCTGGTGGAGGAGGGCCGCTGCCGGGTGGGCGACAGGCTCATTGAGCTGGCGGCGGAGGAGTACCTGCCCCCCCTGCGGGAGGCGGGCGTGGACACTCTGGTGCTGGGCTGTACCCACTATCCGCTGCTGGCGGAGGTCATCAGCCAGGCGATGGGGCCGGACGTGACGCTGGTGGACGCCGGCGCGGAGGCGGCCAAGAGCTGCCAGGCCCTTCTGGAGGCCCGGGACGCCCTGGCGGACCCGGAGCAGGCGGGCGCCGCCGCCTACTACACCAGCGACCGCGCGGAGGATTTCCAGCGTCTGGCGTCCCTGTTTCTGGGAGAGGACGTGACGGGCCAGGCGCGGCAGATTGATATAACCCAATACTAACAGGGTGGGAACGATATGACGACAGAAAAAGAAGTAATAATCTTCGTTCGCGGAGAGCAATACTATGACGATGTGGACCCAGACGAGACGGAGCTGATGACCGAGGGTTCCATGACCATTACCGGGGACGGCGGGATTACTCTGGAGTACCAGGAGTCGGAGCTGACCGGTATGGAGGGCACCACCACCCGGTTTACCATTCGGGATGACACGGTGACCCTCACCCGGGCGGGGGGCGTCAACTCCCAGATGATTTTCCAGCGGGGCAAGCGGCACAGCTCCCTCTACGAGACTCCCTGGGGAACCATGATGGTGGACATCTCCACCACCGCCCTGGCCTACCGCCTGAGCAGCCAGGGCGGCGTGCTGGAGATCCAGTACACCATCGCCGTAGACCACCAGGTCGCGGGGCAGAACAAATTTAAAATACGTGTACGGGAGAGAACGAGGTAACGAAAATGATCAACATGATTCAAACCGCCAAGGACCAGGTGCTGGCCCTGACCAACGCGGCCTATCAGGCGGCGGCCGCCGCCGGAAAGCTGCCAGGGGATGTGGCGGTCAAGGCTGGGGTGGAGATTCCCAAGGACCCCGCCAATGGCGACTACACCACCACCTTCGCCCTGGCGGCGGCCAAGGCCATGCGCAAGAGCCCCCGGGAGATTGCTGCGGTGCTGCTGGAGAACCTGGACCTGGAGGGCAGCTATTTTGCCTCCGCCGAAATTGCGGGGGCGGGCTTTTTGAACTTCCGGCTGGCCCAGAAGTGGTACGGAGAGGTCCTTGCCGCCATAGACAGCGAGGGAGCGGCCTACGGCCGGTCCAACACCCTGGCCGGTCAGAAAATCATGGTGGAATTCGTCTCTGCCAACCCCACCGGACCCATGCATATGGGCAACGCCCGGGGCGGCGTGCTGGGCGACACTCTGGCGGCGGTGCTGGAGGCCGCCGGGGCTGAGGTCTGGCGGGAGTTTTACGTCAACGACGCGGGCAACCAGATTGAGAAATTTGCCTGCTCCCTGGAGGCCCGGTATTTGCAGATTCTCCTGGGGGAGGACGCCGTAGCTTTTCCCAAGGACGGCTACCAGGGAGACGACATCAAGGAGCTGGCCCAGGCGTTCTGCGAGAAGCACGGGGACAGCTTCCGGGACGCGCCGGAGGAGGCGCGCCGCGAGGCCCTGGCCGCCTTTGGTCTGGAAGTGAACATCCCCAAGATGCAAAGCGACTTAAAACGCTATAAAATTGAGTACGATCAGTGGTTTTTCGAGTCGGAGCTCCATAAGAGCGGCTATGTGGCGGAGACGGTTCAACTCCTGACGGACCGGGGATGGACCTATGAGCAGGAGGGTGCGCTATGGCTGGCCACCAGCCGCATTCTGGAGGAGAGCTACCGGCGGGCCGGAAAGAGCGAGAAGGAGATCGCTAAGCTGGACCTGAAGGACGACGTACTCCGCCGGGCTAACGGCTTTTACACCTATTTTGCCGCCGACATTGCCTACCACCGCAATAAATTTGAAAAGCGGGGCTTTGACAAGGTCATCAACATCTGGGGCGCGGACCACCACGGCCACGTGGCCCGCCTGAAGGGCGCGATGGACGCCCTGGGCCTGGACGGGGCCAACCGGCTGGATATCGTCCTGATGCAGCTGGTGAAGCTGCTGCGGGACGGCGAGGTGGTGCGCATGTCCAAGCGCACCGGCAAGGCGATCTCCCTCTCCGATCTGCTGGATGAGGTGCCGGTGGACGCCGCCCGCTGGTTCTTCAACGCCAAGCCGGACACCCAGATGGACTTCGACCTGGGTCTGGCGGTACGGGAGGACAGCGAAAATCCCATTTACTACGTGGAATATGCCCATGCCCGGATTTGCAGTTTGCTGCGCAATCTGGCGGCAGAGGGATGCGCCGTACCGTCCATGGATGCGGTGGATGCGGGCCTGTTGACCGAGGAGACGGAGCGGGCGCTGGTGAAGCAGCTGTCCCTATTCTGCGAGTCCCTCCGGTTGGCGGCCCGGGACTACGACCCCAGCCACATCAACCGCTATCTGGTGGACTTGGCGGGATGCTTCCACCGGTTCTACACGGTCTGCCGGATCAAGGGCGAGGAGCCGGAGCTTCTTGCGGCCCGGCTAAAACTGGCGGACGCCGCTCGCAGCGTGCTGAAAAACGGCTTGCTGCTGCTGGGCGTAGACGCGCCAGAGAGAATGTGACCAGTTGCCGCGATAATTGCCCGAGGGAGTTCTGCCGCTTGGCAGAGCTCCCCGATTTTTTTGTTACTTTTGACGCCGGATAAAGGTTACGTAAACTAAATTGCCATTTTCTCTCTCTGCGCTGTTAGTGGCAGTATTAATTGTGAAATATTTGTATATTCAGGAAGATCTGAGCTGTGCGCTCAGGGGATTCGCCACTCTGCTACCAGTGTGCTACCAAGTCCTCCCAGCGGGAAGCACTTGGAAATACGTGGTTCATATCAAAAAGAGTTGACATAAATTGAAGCTCTGCTACCAAATTTCTGAAAACTGCTACCAGGAAAATTTCTCCAGCCCCAGAATGCCTTGCGCCACAGGCTATTCCGGGCTCCCTCCTTCCCCCCAAAGGGGATTGGCACTTGCCGTTTTGCTGCGAAAGTAGGTAACAATTTTCGACAAAATGCCGCATTCCACCCGGAAAAATTAGA
>CATIYU010000131.1 GCA_949739085.1 uncultured Eubacteriales bacterium
CCGATGGCACGGAGAATCCCGATGGCACGGAGAATCCCGATGGCACGGAGAATCCCGATGGCACGGAGAATCCCGACGGCACGGAGAATCCCGACGGCACGGAGAATCCTGATGGCACGGAGAATCCCGATGGCACGGAGAATCCCGACGGCACGGAGAATCCTGACGGCACGGAGAATCCGGACGGCACGGAAGAGCCGGACGACACGGAGAATCCCGACGGCACAGAGGAGCCGGATGATACCGAGAAGCCCGGCGAGCCCGTCAAACTGCCCTTCACCGATGTGGCGGAGGACGCCTGGTATCACAAGGATGTCCAGTATGTCTACGAGAAGGGTATGATGCTGGGCGACGGCAGCCCCAGCCTCTTTAACCCCAACGGTACCACCACCCGCGGCATGATCGTCACCATTCTCTACCGCCTGGAGGGCGAGCCCGAGGCGGCGGCGTCCAGCTTTACTGACGTGGAGGCGGGCCAGTGGTACGCCAAGGCCGTGGCCTGGGCCGCAGCCAACGGTATCGTCAACGGCAGAGGCGGGAACCAGTTTGTCCCCAACGGTACTGTGACCCGCCAGGAGCTGGCCACCATCCTGCACCGCTATGCCGGTTATAAAAACTTCGATGTCACCGGCAAGGCGAACCTGAGCAGCTACACGGACGCCACCTCGGTCAGCGCTTACGCCACCGAGGCCATGCAGTGGGCCGTGTCCGAGGGCCTCATCGCCGGGTCCTACGGCAAGCTGGAGCCCAGCGGCAGCGCCGTTCGTGCCCAGTCCGCCGCTATTCTGGCCCGGTTCTGCGAGAACGTGGCGAAATAAAAACCGCATAAAACCGCGAAACCGGGAGGCAGCATTCGCTGCCTCCCGGCTTTTTGCCCCGAGAGTCAGGGCGGCATTGCAGTGGTAGGAGCCCCGGCGGGGGAGAAGGCGCTATCAGGAAAACACATCCCCCGCCGAAAAGAGACTCCGCGGGGGATGTATATGATAGTGCCGCCCTACTCCGCCTCAAAGACCACATGAAGGGCGGGGTTCTCCTGGGCCGCCCCGGCCAGCGTCTCCAGCAGAGCGGCCCCATACGCGCCCAGCGCCGCCTCCAGTGCCGCCCGGCGCTGAATCACCAGCTGGGTGGGCGTCTGCCGCTCTGTGAGCAGGTCGTAGAGGGCGTCCAGATTCCGGCCGTAGTAGTCCGGAAAGGAGAGCTGCTGGGCAAGCAGGGTGTGGAGCGCGTCCCGGGAGGAGGCCAGCGCTCCGTCGATGACAACGGCGTCCATGCTATTCCTCCCCGTAGAGCAGGGTGAAGCTCTCGTAGTGGTCTTCGGTGTAGTAGATCAGGCCGTCGTTAGAGAAGATGATCCGTTCAGCGCCCCGGCTGGCCTCTCCGATGGTGCCGGTGTCGCACTCGTAGTAGGTCCGGCCATCCTTGCTGGGCAGAAGGCCCTCCCGGTTGCCAAACCGGTCCCCGCCAATGGCGCAGCCGGGGGCATAGCGCTCCACGGAGCCGCCGGTCCAGCCCAGATCGCGGGCCTCGCTTTTAGTGATGTAGTTGTCCGGCAGGTGGCCGTATAGGTGGAGGTACAGCCCCACGTCCTCCGCGCTGTTGTAGGTGCCCGCCTCGTCGAGCTCCGGGGCGGCTTCCGGATAGGGGTCCTCGCTGCCGCTGGTGGTTCCGCTGTCCTCCCCGTCAGAGGCGTCTGGATTGTCCAGGCAGCTTCCGCTGTCTGGCTCTTCCAGGTCCTCCCGGCTCTCGCCGCCGGTAGAGGGGGCGTCCTCCCCGCCAATGGTAATCTCGGTATCGCCAAAGATGACCGTAGTGGAGCCGTCCGGCCCGCCAATTACGCCAATATTGCCGCAGCCAGCCAGGGCCAGGACAGCCGCCGACAGCAGCAGCGCAGCAATTTTTTGTTTCATACTGCCTCCTTGTCTCTAGTGTACCGCCATTATATCACACTCCCGGCCCCGCCGCAAGCCGCCGGGCCCGGTATTGCCTGCATCAGCCGGGAAAAAATCCCAGGAAAAGGACCCGTCAAC
Source organism: uncultured Eubacteriales bacterium (assembly GCA_949739085.1). The sequence continues at coordinate 2,028 of CATIYU010000131.1, forward strand.
AGGCGGGAAGAGTGGCTGGAACCCATTGACAGAGGACCGCTCATTCCATATAATAGAAGGGTAGCCCATCTGGAATGGGACGCAGTTCAATGTTAGGAAAATTGAGGTGCAGAGAGATGAAGAGTATTCGCAAGAAAATTACAGTCTGCCTGATGGCAACAGTCCTGACCGCCCTAGCGGTGGTGGGGGCCTCCAGCATTTCCCTCAACTATGGGAGCACCGTGTCCACTGTGGACCAGATGCTCAGCGAGACCGCCGTGCTGGCGGCGGAGCGGGTGCAGCAGGAGCTCACCGCCTACCGGAACGTGGCCATGGACACAGGTTGCATCCCGCAGCTGTCCGACGGGACCGTGCCAGTGGAGGAGAAACGGGCGATTATCGACGAGCGGGCCAGTATGCACGGCTTCCAGCGGGGCAACATTATCGGCCCGGACGGATATAGCATCTTTGACGGCAAGGACTACTCCGACCGGGAGTACGTCATGCAGGCCATGAAGGGCAACGTCTATGTGTCCGAGCCCCTGGTCAGCAAAATTACTGGGGATCTGTCCATCATGGTGGCCGCGCCCCTCTATGCCGGCGGAATCCATGGGTCCCAGATTGTGGGCGTGGTCTACTTCGTGCCGCCGGAAACCTTCCTGAACGACATCGTCTCCTCGATCAAGGTTGGCCAGAGCAGCCGGGCCTATATGATTAACAAATCCGGCGACACCATTGCTGACACCACCCTGGAGACCATCACCACCCAGAACATTGAGCGGGAGGCCCAGAGCGACGCCTCTCTGAAGGGCCTGGCCGCTATCCATGAGGCCATGCGGCGGGGGGAGAACGGCTTCGGCAGCTTCCACAGCGCCGACGGCCCCCGGTTTACCGCCTACGCCCCCGTAGGCGGCACAGACGGCTGGAGCTTGGCTGTCACCGCGCTGAAAACCGACTATCTGGCGGATACATATTTTAATATTCTCCTCAATATCGCGGTGATCGTGGCCTCTATTCTGGCCTCCATCGTGGTGGCTTTGAAGCTCTCCAGCAATATCAGCGTGCCCATGCGGGCCTGCGCCGAGCGGATGAAGCTGTTGGTGGCGGGCGACCTGGAGTCCCCGGTCCCCCAGACCAAGGGCCAGGATGAGACGGCGGAGCTGACCCGCTCCACTGCGGAGATGGTGACGGGCCTGAACACCATCATCAACGACATCGGCTATCTGTTGGCGGAGATGGCCAATCAGAATTTCAACATTCAGTCCGCCCACCGGGAGGCCTATGTGGGCAAGTTCCAGAGCATCCTCACCTCCATGCGCCACCTGAAGGTGGAGATGAGCGGCACCATCCGGCAGCTGGACAGCTCCACCAGCCAGGTCTTCTCCGCCAGCAGCCAGGTCTCCGTGGGCGCCCAGAACCTGAGCCAGGGGTCCGTGGAGCAGGCCAGCTCTGTGGAAGAACTGGCCGCCACTATCAGCGACATCTCTACCAGCGCCAAGAAGACTTCCGCCGCCGCCGTGGAGGCGGGGCAGTACGTGGAACAGGCCGGTGCGCAGCTGGGCGCCAGCATGGAATACGTCAAGGAGCTGAACGTGGCTATGGAGAAGATCTCCCACTCCTCCGAGGAGATCTCCAAGATCATCGCCACCATTGAGAACATCGCCTTCCAGACCAACATTCTGGCGCTGAACGCCGCCGTGGAAGCCGCCCGGGCAGGCGCGGCCGGGAAGGGCTTCGCCGTAGTGGCCGACGAGGTGCGCAATCTAGCCTCCAAGTCCGACGAGGCCGCCAAGGCCACCAAGGATCTTATCGAGGGCTCCATCGCCGCTGTCACCGAGGGCGGCGGCGTGGTGAACCAAGTCACCGAATCCCTGGAGCGGACCAGCCAGATTGCTGGAAACGTGACCACCCAGATGGATATTGTGGTGGAGGCCATTAAGGACCAGACTACCGCCATTGAGCAGGTCACCGAGGGCATCGAGCAGATCTCCGCCGTGGTGCAGACCAACAGCGCCACCGCCCAGGAGAGCGCTGCGGCCAGCGAGGAGCTCTCCGCCGAGGCCGCCAGCCTCAAGCAGCTGGTGGACCGATTCACCCTGGCTGTAGACTGACCGGGGCACGGCGGGCAGAGATAAATTAAAGGAGAAAACCTATCATGGACCTCAAAAACACCCAGACAGAACAGAATCTCCGGGCCGCCCTGGCGGGGGAGTCCATTGCCCGGAATAAATACACTTATTTCGCCCAGGCCGCCCG
>CATIYU010000132.1 GCA_949739085.1 uncultured Eubacteriales bacterium
CGCAGGGGCGGTTGTGTATGAATCCTACTATGGGATCAATTTCGCACATGAGCTTTCCGCTTTGCCCAGCGACCAACTCAGTATTTGGTATTTCAGAGATACAAACGGAAATGGTTATCCAGATGAAAATGAACCATTCCTGGAAGACCCAATTTATTATGTCGGCGACGCCGAAGTCTCCAAGGACGTCTATGCCAGCCATCAGGTTTCGGGGGATTATCAGTGGATTTCCGGGGAAAAAACCGCCAGCGAAATGCTAGCTCTGTTAGATGATTCCAATGAAGGGTTGGATGGAGAAGGTATTGCAGCCAAAGAAAATGGTGATTTGACCTTTAGGGGTGTCTCGCTCACGGACTGGATCGGCGGCCCAGCGGATACTGCGTATGATGTATTCGGATGGCCCGATTATGGCACTATAATAGACGACACTCTATATAGCGGCGGCGAATACTTTGGATATGATGTGGGGGTTGATAGCGGTATCTCATTTGTAGTAGACTATCAAACCGACAGAATTGGTTGGATCACAGGGGCGGCCAAAGCGATTGAGGTCAATGGTATCACGCTGGATGTGACCCGTACAAAGCTGGTTGACCTGTTCGGTGCGCCTGAAAGTGAAGGATTAGTATCTGACGAGCTGGCAGGAACCGAATACTACGCTATGCGCTACACTATTAAAGGGCTTCCCGTCGAAATCTCCATGCCCAACATGGACAGTGCCGCAACTGCCGTACTGATTTCACAAGTAAGCTAATGATGGTATTTGTTGCGGCAACAAAGAAAATTCCTATCCGCTTTATATAGATAATAGGACTGTTAGCTACAAGGGAGAGAGCTGCTAAGGCTCTCTCCCTTTGTGCGTAAATTTCATCAAATTATTACAGAAAGGAAGATTTTATTATGAAGAAAAAAGTCACAGAGCTGGTATTCACCCTCAATAAGCACAGCATGGCACTGGCCTTCCGAAGCGGAACTCCACCCAAAGCCGGGAGTACACTGATCGAGCCACCCAGCGCAAAACAACCACAGTCCACAAAAGAGGCCCTGGATAACCTCAAAAGAGCTGCACACGGTCTGGCAGCGTCCACCCATGAGCTACTTATGGAGTTCACTGATCTCGCTCAGGCAGCAAGGCTCAATGGCGGGGCGTTGCCGGATGTAAACGCCATCGCACAACAAGTATTATCTGCGAGTGTCACTTCCCATTCTACAGGAGGCGGTACGGGTGAAGCTGATTCGCAAAATCAAGGCTCCCTGTCCTAAGTGTCCGTATAAGCTGGGGCTGGTGCAGACGACAACCAATCCTTGTCCCCAGTGTAGAGAGAACCGTTACCAAACCTATGAACGTTTCCAGCAGCGATTCCTTACGTTTGCGGAAAGGGGGAAGCGATGATCTACGCCGTATCTGACATTCACGGCTGCTATGATAAATACCGAGAATTATTAAAAGTCCTCTGCTTCGGGAAGAACGACACCCTCTATGTCCTGGGTGATGTGATTGACCATGGGCCTGATGGCTTTCAAATTCTGCTGGATATGGCCCAGAGGTCCAATGTGATAAACCTCATGGGGAACCACGAAGCAATGTCTTTTGATGTGATCTCATACCTGCTTGGCGGCAAACTGACTTCAGAGGGTGACGGGAAAAAGGCTTTGAAACTATGGTTCTGCAATGGTGGCGATGTATCCCTATTTGACTTCCTTCAACTGGATTCTGAGCAGAAAAAGGTGATTTGGAGCTATCTGCTGGCAATGCCGCTCTACAAGGAGATCGAAGTCAATGGTAAGAGATTTCTGCTGCTTCATGGTGGCTTGGACAACTTCTCTCCTGAGCGTCCATTGGAGGATTATGCCACCGATGAAATCCTGTGGTGCCGCCCGAATCCCGATACCACCTATTATGCGGACAGGTATGTTGTATTCGGGCATACTCCCGTCCAGCTTCTTACCGATGGGAAGGGGAGCGGCCCGGTGAAGATTTATCGCAATGAGAACGCTATCGACATCGACTGTGGCTGTGTGTTTCCCAATGGACGGTTGGGCTGTCTGTGTTTGGATACGATGGGAGAGATTTATGTTTGAAGTATCGCATCACACCCTGTTTCAGCAATATATTCTCCAGGTATCAAAAAGAAAACGAGGTGGTTCATATTGTCCAAGAAAAAGATTCTGAAAGCGATTCTGCTGGCCCTTTCTGTGCTGCTGACTGCGGTACAAAATTCTGATGGAAAGGGGGAACCTGAGAAGTTCGACCCTGATACGCACCTGGAATAGAGGGCTTCCCATGTGGGAGGCCCTCTTTCTCTGCGCTGGTCTACAAATTTAAATCAATTTAGGAGGAACGATTATGCCCGCTAATGTTGAAACCATGTTCTACGTCCGAGAGAAGCCCTGGCATGGCCTGGGTACTGAGGTACAGGAGGCCCCGACCTCCGCCGATGCTCTGATCTACGCCGGCCTGGATTGGCTCGTGGAGCAGAAGAATGTCTACACTGAGGACGGCTCCCTGATTCCTGGCTACAAGGTCAACACCCGCAGCACCGACAACGCCGCCCTGGGTATCGTCTCTGACCGCTACAAGGTCGTGCAGAACGAGGACGCTTTCCAGTTCACCGATGATCTGCTGGGGGCTGGTGTGATCTACGAG
>CATIYU010000133.1 GCA_949739085.1 uncultured Eubacteriales bacterium
ATCTGACCGCTTGCCCCAAGTGCGGCGCGATGCGCCTGTCCCACCGGATGTGTCCCGAGTGCGGTACGTACAATGGCCGTCAGGTCAAGAGCGCCGCTGCGGAGGAGTAACTTCCACAATAACCGCCCCCTTCCGTCTGGAAGGGGGCGGTTTTCATTCCTCTTTGGAGGAACCGCGCTACTGGGGCAGCGCCCCGCCCATCTCGTGGGCGACGGGCCCCTCTATGAAGTCCTTCACCTGCTGGTAGGCAGGGCTGGCCTTCAACGCGGCCACCGCCGGGTCGTCGGCGGGATACATAGACAACATCATCCGCACCTGCTCCGCCAGGGCCAGCAGTTCCGGCGGCGCCTGATTCCGGCGGGCCTCCTGCTGCCGCTCCAGGTGCTTGACCAGAAATTCCACCACTGGTTTCATGCCCTCGCAGGCCGTAAGTCCTCCCCGCAAAAGCCGCACATACCCGGGGGCGTCCCCCTCCTCCAGGGCCCGGAAGGCCTGGGCGCAGTACCAGCCAAACCGGTGCAGAGACGGCAGGACGTGGATATTCTCCTCCCGCAGCAGCTCCGGCGCATAGTAGAGGGGCAAAAACTGCTCCTCCACCCGGGCATAGCCCCGGCAGACGTCAAAATCCCTGTCCTCCTGCCACTGGCATTCGTGGATGGCGGCCAGGACCACGCCCCGGGCCCAGAAGACCCGGTGGAGGTCACCGGCGAAATCCTGCTCTCCGTACTGGACCGTAAGCTGGGCCAGGGGACCGCCCTGCCAGCCCATGCGTCCGGCCAGCTTGTCCGCCGTCTCCTGATTCAGGGGCTTGGGCGGGAAGCTGACCCCCGTCAGCAGGGCGCGTTCCAGACCCGCGATGGGCAGCAAATCCCAGTCCTCCACTGTGGCCAGCAGGCGTTCCATCTCCGGTCCATCCTCTGTCTCCAGGATGGCGGCGGCGGAGCCGATTTCGCACCGCCCTGCCAGTGCGCGGAATGCGGTGTAGTCGTGGCGGCGGAAATTGGCTGAGATCTCCTCTTTCTGCCGGTACTGGGGGTCGAAGGTAGTGGAGGACTCGGCGTAGAACAGCGCCCTCCGTTCGTTGGCGGCGTCCTCCGTGGGGGTGGGCTTGGTGATGAGCTCGTAGAACCGGGTCATCAGCGGCGAGACGTCCAGATCCGTCCCCGCGTTCAGCTCCACCATGATCCAGAGATAGTGCCTGGTCTGGTCGGCGTCCATTAGAGAGCAGTCCACCGACTCCATCAGCTCAAAGGCCCTGTCCGGACTGCCGTTGCGGTAGTTGGCCCGGGCTAGGATAATCCGCAGCATCCGTTCCCAGCGATGGGAGGCCAGCTGCAAGGTGCTGTAGGCCAGACCGCTCAAATCGCCCTTGCCCGCCCGGTACTCCAAAATGGCCTTCAGCGCGGCCTCGCCCCTGCGGACGCACTCGCTGTACTCCTTCTTATCCCAGTGGTTGACAGCGGCGGTATACGACACATCGATACGGGTAAAAATGGACTTGGGGAACAACCCGTCCGTCTGAGCAATCCACTCCTCCAGCTCCGGCATCCCAAATTCCTTGGCATAGGACACCGCATAGCGCATGAACGGCGCGCCCACATTGTCCCAGCCCGGCCGCTTCGCCAGAACCGCCGCCGCGCCCTGCCGGATGCGGTCCTGAAAGTCGCTCTCCCGGCGGCCGCTCTCCAGGTACTGGAGCAGAGCGGTGATATTCTCCGGGTTCTCCTCCAGCTCCTTGCGCAGGACGGCCAGATTCCGTTCCCGCTTCTCCTTGCCCCGCTCCTCGTTGAGGCCCACATAGCCGTCGTGGTGGAGCATTACCCGGGGCAGGTTGATGGTCTGGTTCAAAAACAGGTTGAAATGCTCATGGATGGCCCCCTCGTACCGTGCGCCGGAGGACAGCAGCACCATCCGCAGGGCAGTGAAGTCCCGGTACTCCCCCTTCTCCAAGGTTTCAAAGAGGTAGTTGCGGATAAGCAGGGTACAGGCCGGCTGCGTCCACCGCCGCCGGGAACGAAGAAAGGCGGTGAGCCCGCTGAACTCCTCGTCCAGCCACTCGTCCGCGTCCATGGTCATGAACCACTTGCCCTCGGCCCGGTCCATCACCGCGTTCCGGGCGGCGGCGAAGTCGTTGACCCAGAGGAAATCAAAAAGCACGTCCGCGTACCGCTCCGCCACCTCCCTGCTGCCGTCGTTAGAGCCGGTGTCGGCCATGACCAGCTGGCAGGGGACCGCCTCCCGCAGAGGCTGGAGGGACTTTAGGCACCGCTCCAGGCAGCGGATTTCGTTCTTGAAGATAATGCCGATGGTGAGTAATGGCTGTGCCATTTCGCTCACTCCTTCCGAGAAATAAACTTGCGGGGCGGTAGGGAAAACCGTGTGGGGCGGCTTTCCCCGCAGCCCCCCGGAACCAGGAAAAGGGAGCCGGGCAAGCCCGGCCCCCTTTTTTAGCTTGGAATACCGCCTCGCGGTCAATACCAGGAAGATTAGCCCAGCAGCTGCAGCACGCCCTGCGGGATCTGGTTGGCCTGAGCCAGCATGGCCTGAGCGGACTGCACCAGGATGTTGTTCTTGGTGTAGGCCATCATCTCCTCCGCGATATCGGTGTCGCGGATGGTGGACTCGGCGTCCTGGATATTCTCGGTCATGACGGACAGGTTGTTGGCGGTGTGCTCCAGACGGTTCTGGGTAGCGCCCAGAGTACCACGGATGCTGGAGACAGTGTTAATGGCGTTCTTGACGGTGTCAATCGCGGCAGCGGCGCCCTTCTGGGTGCTGATGTCGATGTTGTTGACGCCCAGCGCCTTGGTGTGGATGTCGCCGATGGAGACGACCAGCTGGTTGTAGTCCTCGCTGGTGTCGCCGATCTGGAGGGTCAGGCCCTCGCCGGAGACGTTGGTCACGCCGGACTTGATGAGGTTCTTCCAGTTGTTCTTCTGGGTAGCGCCGTCGTCAGGGGTCCAGTTACCGGTAACGCTCAGGTTGTTCTTACCAGCCAGGTTGTTGACGGAGTAATCCACAGCGCCTTCCTTCTCGGTCAGGCTGATGACGCCGTCCTTGGAGGAAGCGCCCACGAAGAAGGTCTCGTTGTTCAGCGCGGCCTTGGTCAGGCGGTTGGCAGCGGTGTTCAGCAGCTGCGTCTTGGCCAGGGTGGTGGAGGCGGCGGTCTTGTCGGTCAGGTCCACCACGTTGGCCACGTTCTTGAACCGGCTGTCAGAGCCGACAGCGAAGGTGTACGTGGTCTTGCCGATCTGGATGGTGTCGCCGTCGTTGATGGTGCCGTTAAAGAGCTTGGAGAGATCCAGCTCAGCCTCGGCGTAGCGGCGGGTCTGGGTGGAGTCAATGGGCTCAACCTCGACGGTGGGCTTGAACTGCTCGCCGTAGTTGCCGGTGATGCCGCTGGTGGCAATGGGCTTGCCCTGGAAGCGGAGGGTCATATCCTGCTCCCACTTCTTGTCGGGGGCCTTATCCATCTCCAGGATGAGCTGGCTGCCGTTGGCGGTGACGGTGAAGTTCACGCCGCCGATGGAGATGGTGGGATTCTCCTTGAACGCCTGCGCCACAGCTCTGGCGAAGTCAGCGCCGGTGGCGGTACCGCCGGAGGTGCCCAGGCTGGGCAGGGAGATGGTGATGGCGGTGCCCACATTGCCGGTACCGGTGGCGCTGGTGGTGCCAGTGCCGGTCTCCGGGCCGCCGATGGTGAAGGAGAACTGAACGCCCGTGCCGCTGCTGGCGGTCAGCTGCATCTGGCTGAGGTCATAGACGAACTTACCGGCCTGGGCCTCGACGCCCAGCTGGCCGTCGCGCTTGATGGTCAGAGCACCCGCGATGGTGCTGACGGAGTTGGTGGCCACGTCGTTGACCTTATAGGTGGTCTTGATCTCCTGAGAGCCGTCCATCAGCTTGATGCCGTTGAAGTTGGAGCTGTCGGCAATACGGTTGATTTCGGCGTTGAGCTGGTCAACTTCCTTCTGGAGGTTGGCGCGGTCCACGGCGTTGTCGTAGGTGCCGTTGGCGGACTGGGTGGCCAGGGTGACCATACGGTTGAGCATATCCTGCACTTCCTGCATGGCGCCTTCAGCGGTCTTCACCAGGGAGATGCCGTCCTTGACGTTCTTGCTGGCGGCCTTCAGACCAGAGATCTGAGCGCGCATCTTCTCGGAAATAGCGAGGCCCGCAGCGTCGTCGCCGGCGCGGTTGATCTTGTAGCCGGAGCTCAGCTTCTCCAGGTTCTTGGAGACAGCGCTGGTGTTGGTGTTGTAATTCCGGTAGGCGTTCATCGCCGCAATATTGTGTTGAATACGCATTGTTTGAATCTCCTTTTCAAATATTCCCAGGCAGTTCCTTCCGCCTGGCGCGTAAGAGAAACAGGGCCTTCCCAAAGCGCTCGTACCCGGCCGGAGCAGGCGCTTTAGAAATGGGCCGCATCCTATTTCAGACGGATCGCGCGAACCGTATGAAACCATTGCCAGCGGTTTCCACACCGCTTACACCTACTTTTTCGGCTGAGAGCATCGAAAAGTTAAGTCCCCCCTCCAAGATTTTTCAAAAATTTTTCTCAGGGGCAGGGAGAGGGCCCCCAGCGGCCGGAAAACGCCGCCAGGGGCCCTGAAAAAGGCTATTTTTTCTTTTTCCAGCGTTCGGCCGCCTCCAGCTGTTTCTGGGCGTCCTGTGCGGAGAGGCCCTGGGCGATCATGGGGTAGGGGTTCTCCATGCCGCTGGTGGGCTGGATTTCGTAGGTGCCGTACTTGTTGATAACGTCGTCGTCTCCCTCGGGCCAGCCGGGCTTACGCTCCGGGGGCTGGCTCTTGTGGTTTTCCTTCATGGCGCTTTCACCTCCGGGGCTAGTATACCCCGGAACCGGGGATTTTACGGGAGTTGATAGGGCTCCACCTGCGCGCCGCTGTAGTACCAGGCCAGGATGTCCCGGTAGTTCATGCCCCCGGCGGCCAGCACGTTGGCCCCGTACTGGCTCATGCCCACGCCGTGGCCGTAGCCGGTGACGGAGAAGACCACGTTTTCCTCCTCAAAGGCGATGGTAAAGCAGGCGCTGCGCAGGCCCAGGATGGTCCGCAGGTCGTTGCCGCCCACCTCCACGCCGCCCACCGCCAGGGCGGTGACCGCGCCGCCGGGCTGCTGGCGGATGTTGGTAAACCAGTTGGAGGGTCCCTGGCTCAGGTCCGCCTCCGGCAGGGCCTTCTGGAGGATTTCCTTCAGTTCCGAGGCGGAAAAGGAGGCGGTGGACTGGTAGTTGGGCACCGTCTCGCTGGTCTCCGGGGTCTCCACGCTCTGCAGGTAGGGGAGGCCGGCGCTCCATACGGCGGCGGCGTCCAGGGTCTCCCCGGCGGAGGAGGAGTGGAACACCGCCAGCACCGGCAGGCCCTCATAGAGGATGCACTCCCCGTCGGTCTCCTCCACGGCCCGGCGGATTTTGGCCTCGAATTCCGCAGCGTCCTCCCCCCAGTCCGCCGCCGCCTCCTCGTAGGTCTTGTACGCCTGGCAGCAGGAGATATCGCCGCAGGCGTCGGCCTCAGGGTGGTTGGCGCTGCCGCCGTTTAGTTTTTTATATAGTATGTAGGTCCTGGCGGCCACGGCCTGTGCCTTAAGGGCCTCCTCCTCAAAGGAGGCGGGCATCTCCGAGCGCACCACCCCCAGGAGGTAGGTCTGCATATCCATCTGTTGGAGCTCCCCCCCGGCCAGCACGTTCAGGGAGAGGCCCTCGTCCAGCCCGCCGGACGGCGGCGTCTGAGGCGGGTCCGGGTCCGGCTGGGCGGGAACGTCCTCTGGTGGGACCTCCTCCGGCGGCTCCAGGGAGGCGTCCCCCCAGAGCCAGGGCAGGAAAAAGAGCAGAAAAATCAGAATCAGCGATATGCCCGCGTGCTTTCCCATTTGTGCATCGTCTCCTTTCGGAATAACATATGCCGCGCTTGTCCGAAAAATGATGACAAACGCCCCATGGTGTGCTATACTGCCTAGGGTAAAATTTTCCCGTGAAAGGTGTTTGGTCTATGAAGCGATTTTTCTTGCGGGCAGGCCGGCTCTGGTGCGCCGGCCTGGCGCTGTTCCTTCTGCGCCTCGCCCAGAACCGGACCGGCTTTGACCCGGCCACCGGCTTAGCCGTGCCCTCCCTGGCGGGCACGGCGCTGGCGGCGGCGGTGGCGGCCTGCGCCGTCGTGGAGTTCATTCTGTTTCTGCGCCTGCCCAAGGGCAAGGCCGCCTATGCCGGGCAGTTCGCCCCGCCGGAGAGGGAGACCCTTCCGGCCGCCGCCGGAGGCCTGCTGCTGGCGGGCGGAGGCGTGCTGTTGATTCTAGGCGCGCTCCCCAGCTGGACACTGGTCGATCTGGGCACGGGCCTGCTGGGGGCCGCCGCCGGGGCGGGGTTTTTGCTGTTGGTGCGGAAGGCCCGGGCCGGAGAGGAACTGACCGTGGCCCCGCTGCTGCCCCCGCTGTTTTTCAGCGTGTGCTTCCTCCTCACCATCTACCTCCCCGCGGAGAGCGATCCGGTGCTGGCCCGGTTCTATATTCCGTTGCTGGCCGCGGCCCTGACGTCCTACGCCTTCTCCCAGCTGGCCGCGTTTCTGCGGAAGGAGGGCAGTCCCCGGAGCTTTGTCTTCACCGGAGACATGGCGGTGGCGCTGTGTCTGGCGGCGCTGGCCGACGGCGGCGGGCTGGGCCAGGTGCTGCTCTTCGCGGGCTGCGCGGTGCTGCTGACGGTGTTCCTGCTGCTGCGGCGGGACGCGCCCCTTCCAGAACCGGAGGAGGACCCGGCCCCATAATTGTGCGGGGACGCCCCTGTCCAGCCGGACGGAGGCGTCCCCTTATTTGGATGAAGAGGGTTAGTAAGTTTGGTTGTAGACCTTTTTCACGTCCTCCCGGCCCCGCCACATGATGAGGTAACAGGGGATGATCTGGGCGAGACTCACCAGCGTGACGCACAGCCGGTAGTCCATCACCTCCCCCAGAGCCCCCACCGCCAGGGTCATCACGGCGGGCACAATGGCAAACAGGGTCTGCGAGACGGCGTTGATCTTGGCCCGCATGTGGTCCGGCAGGTAGTTCTGCACGCTGCTCTCCCGCAGGGTGGCGCTGTTGATACCCAGGAAGCCGCAGACCGCCCGGTTCGCCAGCATCAGCGGGAACCCCAGCCACAGCAGAACCGTGTCCATGGCGGCGTAGGTGATGTAAACTAGATAGGCCAGGGAAAACCGCTTCTGAGGCGGGATCTCGAATTTGTAGTGGACAACCCCGCCGATGGTACGGCCGATGAACTGGGCGGTGGTGAAGAGGGCGTACATGGTGATATCCAGGCCCGGCGCGGTGCGGAACCACGCCCGGATCAAGGAGTCCGTGGCCTCGCTAACTCCCTGGGTGATGGGTATGTAGGCATAGATGCGCAGAAGCCCCTTCTCCTTTTTCAGGTACGCGAAGCCGTCCTTGAAATCCTGTGCGTAGGCGCGGAGAGAGAACCCCTGGCCTTTCCTTGTCCGCTCCTCCACCTTGATCTGTGTCTCCACTGTAGCCGCCAGGAACAGAAGACCGCTTTCCGCCAGACAGATGGGCCCCAGCCCCCATTTTGTGTACAGGATGCTCACCACCGGCGTTACAATCATGATAACTGTGGGGTAGAGCATCCCGGAGATGGTGTAGCCCTTCTGGGCAAAGCCCTCGGGGATCAGGTTGGGGTAGAGGCTCTGGTAGGCCAAGCCGTAAACAGCGCCGATGGTGTTGGCCGCCAGGCAGAAGACAAGATAGAGCGGCAGGCTGAAGGAGTTGTCCATTAAATACCAGCCAAAAAGGAGCGTCACGCCCCCCAGCAGATAGTCCAGGCCCACCACCACCGGCTTGCGGCGGAAGTTGTCCAGATAGGGGGCGGCAAGCACCGGCAGCACCGCTTGAGGCAGCAGGGATACCGCGCTGAAGAGGGCGGACAGCAGGGTGCTGCCAGTGTTGTCAAACACCACAAACCCCAGGGCAAACCCCATGGCCACGCCGCCAATCGCGCTGATGACCGTGCCCAGAGTGATGATGGTGAAGTTCCTGCTCCAGAGGGTTTTCTGTTTCATGGGAGACCTCCTTTCGTTTCTACAGACATTGTAACACGGCGGCTGGAAAAAGAAAAGGCGGCAGTTTTGAGACAATTTGTCCTCAAAACTGCCGCTTACACTATTGTTTTTTCAATACCCAGGAAAATTCCTCGGACAGCCGGTAGGCGTCCTTATACCTTCGCTCCGCCTCCAGCACCTCCAGCATGTAGGGCAGGTGGAAGCGGACGAATCCCTGGGGCAGCTCCTGGCGGAACCGCGCAAAGGCGCTCTCCATGAGGGCCGCGTAGGTCCCGTCCCGCAGGTAGTCCGGACAACGCAGGCGGTACTCTACCAGGTCCAGCAGTTCCGCCGCCGTGTCCCGCGAAATCTCGGGTACCGGCGCGGCGCGGCCCTGCTCCACGGCCTCCAGGGCTTCCACCGGCCGGCCCAATTTCTCCAGGGCGATGGCCAGCTTGTGGAAGTAGAGGACGTCCCGGCGGCCCGCGCTTTGCAGCAGGGCCAGAGCCTCCGCCGGGCGGCCCCCCTCCAGGTAGGTGCTGGCGGTGTTGTAGTTGATATCCGCAAGCCGCTGCTCCCCGTCCGGAAGGACCTGCGACAGCCGCCGGGCCACCTTGAAGTGCTCCAGCATCAGCTCCAGCTGTCCCCCGTCGGAGCAGCAGTTGCCCAGGAAGATTTTCGCCTCGCACATCAGGTACGCGTGTCCCTCCCGGGCGGCCAGATCGTAGGCCCGTCCCAGCAGCTCCGCCGCCTCCAGATACCGCCCCTGCCGGTAGCGGAGGACCCCCGCCTGGCAGGTGAAAAACCCGCAGGGGTTCAGCCGCAGTAGCTCCTCTGCCGCCCCCTCACGGTCCGCCTGCATTTGCAGCAGCAGATAAATTTCATACTGCCGCCGGTCCATGCAGGGGGCGAATTCCTTCAGCTCTGGGGGCGGGTTCTCCTGGCGGAAGACCTGCTCCAGCAGCAGCACGTCCAGCATGTAGGGGGAGGCCAGCAGGCGGTCCCGCCAGTCCGGGAAGAGGTCCGCGCCGCGCTCCCCCCAGCCCCGGCCCGCGTACAGGTTCTCATAGAGGGCCCCGATGGTCTCCCCGGCCCAGGCAAGAAAATCCACGTCTGTCTCATAGGGGATGCCCAACCGGCCCAAAAGGGGCTGTAGGATATCGCTGCCCGCCTCCGCCTTGCCCTGCTCGATTTTGCTCAGATAGCTCACCGTGCAGATGCCCTGGCAGAGGCCGTCCTGGGAGAAATTTTTCCGCAGGCGTTCCCGCCGGATGAGGGCTCCGGTGAATCGGGAGGCGTCCATTCAGCTCTCCTCCGCCAGCCGCCGTCCCATGAGCACACCCATGACAGAGGCCATCATCAGCCCCCGGGTCCAGCCGCTGGAGTCGCCCAGACAGTGGAGGCCCTCCACGTTGGTGTTGAACTGTTCGTCCATCTTCACCCGGTTGGAGTAGAATTTCAGCTCCGGGGAGTAGAGCAGCGTCTCCGTGGAGGCGAACCCCGGCACCACCTGGTCCATGGCCTGGATGAAGTTAATAATATTAATCATGGCCCGGTAGGGCATGGCGGCGGTAATGTCCCCCGCCACCGCGTCGGGCAGGGTGGGCCGCACGTTGGAGAAGCTCAGCTCCTTCTGCCACGTCCGCTTGCCGTCCAGAATGTCCCCAAACCGCTGGACCAGGATACGGCCCGCCCCCAGCATGTTGGTCAGTTCCCCCACCTTCTGGGCGTAGGCGATGGGCTGGTTGAAGGGCTGGGAGAAGTTGTGGCTGCACAAAATAGCCAGGTTGGTGTTGCCGCTTTTGCGCTCCTTGTAGCTGTGGCCGTTGACCACCGCCAGGTCGTTGTCGTAGTTCTCCTGGCTGACGAAGCCGCCCGGGTTCTGGCAGAAGGTGCGGACCTTGTTCTTGAAGGGGCGGGGGTACCCCACCAGCTTGGACTCATAGAGCACCCG
>CATIYU010000134.1 GCA_949739085.1 uncultured Eubacteriales bacterium
GGCCCTTTGGCCCGCCGTAGGGTATGTATCATTGTCTACAGACCAGTTTGTCCAGAGAAACGCCACACCGGTCCGCCAACGCAATGAGAGTAGGGGGACCCTGCTGCCGTCCGGGTTCACGCCTGCACCCCGATGTGGTTCGCAATTCTCTGCATAATCATATCCAAGGCTACCAAGTTGTGCCCGCCCTCCAGCACGATGATGTCCGCGTAGCGCTTGGACGGCTCAATAAACTGCTCGTGCATGGGCTTGACCGTGGTCAGGTACTGCTCTACTACCGACTCAATGCTCCGGCCCCGCTCCTGCACGTCCCGGAGAATCCGGCGGAGAATGCGCACGTCCGCGTCCGTGTCCACAAAAATCTTGATGTCCATCATGTCCCGCAGCTCCGGGTTCTGGTAGATTAATAGCCCCTCCACAATAATAACGCTGGCGGGCCGGATCTCCACCGTCTCCCGGGTACGGGTGTGTTCTGTATAGGAGTACACCGGGCACTGGATGGAGACGCCCCGCTTGAGGGCCTGCAAGTGCCGGACCATCAGGTCTGTCTCAAAGGCGTCGGGGTGGTCGTAATTCTGGCGGCAGCGGACCTCGAAGGGCATGTCCGACTGGTCCTTGTAGTAGTTATCGTGGTAGATAACCTCTACCGCGTCCCCAAACCGTTTCTTGATGTGCTGGGTAAGGGTGGTCTTGCCGCTGCCGGTGCCGCCGGCAACGCCGATCAGAATGGTGTCCGTCATTACTGCCGCCTCCTTTGTGTATTTTCTCCATTATAGTGGCCGCGGCAGCCGAATGCAAGGCGGCGGGGAACATTTTTTTTGAAAATCCGTCAAAACAAAATAGCGGTTGACTACCGCAGGTAAAAAGGGTATTATGTAAATAAAAAACCGGGTTCACAAAAGGAGGATTGACCTATGGGCAACCGCGTATGCCCCGACTGCGGGGAAGAATATTCCACTACATACCGTAAGTGCCCCTTCTGCGAGGAGGACGCCGCCCTGAAGCAGGGCACGCCCATCCACCGGCGGGGCGGCAGACGGCTGGAGAAGGGCCGGGACGGCGGGGTGGGAGGCATCCTGTTGGTAGTGCTGGGAGTGGTGGTTTTGGGCATGGTGGGATACGCGCTGGTGGGGGACCGTATCGCGGACGCCGTAGGCATCCGCAGCGAACAGCCCGGCGTTCAGGATTCCGGCGGCCAGAGCAAAGCGCCCCCGCCGGAGAACAGCGGGCAGGATCAGCCTGTTGATCCCACGCCCGCCGTGGTGGGGGAGGACGGCGATACCGGGGACCAGGCGGACCCCGCGCCTCTGGCTCTGTCCCAGGCCAATATCCAGATTGCGGCGGGGGACAAGGCCCGGCTTTTGGCCTCCGGAGGGACAGGAGAGGTGGTCTGGTCCACCTCCAATGAGAATATCGCCACTGTCACCGGCGGCGAGGTGGAGGGGAAGGCGGGCGGCACCGCCACCATTACCGCCACCTGCGGCGAGGAATCGGTATCCTGCACGGTGAAGGTTACCGGAGACCCCTATGTGAGCAATCTGGACCTGAAGCTCAACAAGACGGACTTCACCCTGCCCTCTGGCGATCCGCCGGTACAGATGAAAGTCCTTATCAGCGGCACTGGCGATCTCTACGACGGCGAGGTGGTCTGGTCCACTGGAAACGCCAGCGTGGTCACAATCAGCGAGAGCGGGGTGGTCACCCGGGTGGGCAAGGGCATCACCACCGTCACCGCCACCGTGGAGGGCCAGGAGCTGGAGTGTACAGTCCGGGTGCCGTAGGGCGGTTTCCGCGGCAAATCAGTAGCCATTCAATAATAAAGCGTGGGACGGCTCATAGGCTGTCCCACGCTCTTTTTGCTTCTTCATTCAGAGAACGGCCCTGCCAGATGCAGGACCGCCTCCAGCACGCCGCCGCCTACAGCCAGGGCCTTGTCCGACACCCGCAAGCAGTGGCTGGGCTCACACCGGGGGTCCACATCCCCGATTTTCATGCCCTTTGTCACGGTCCCGCCGTCCGCCAGCAGCCCCCGGAGCACGCCGCCAATGGTACATTCCACGCCAAAGCCCCCCACGGACCCCACCCGCTCCCCGGCGGAGACGGCGCTGCCAATGTCCCGCTCCCCCTGGAACACGCCGTCCGCTGGAGCGCGCAGCACCCGTTCTCCGGCGTAGCCGCCGATGAGGCCGGGGATGTTGGTGTTGGGCAGGGCGGAGCCCTGGTAGAGCGTCCGGCCCAGGTCGTGGCCCCGCATGGTCTCCACCACCGCGTGGCAGTCCCTCCCAGCGGTGAAGCCCGGCCCTACGCCCACCACCACCGGGGCCATATCCATGGAGGAGCCCAGATTGCGCTTTGCCAAAATGGCGTCCACCACCGCGTCCGGCCGCAGAACACTGACGCAGGCCGCCTCCGGGTCCACCAGCACCGGGACCACCCTCCGCTCCAGTAGGCCCGGAACTGCCTCCAGGTCCGCCCGGCGGGCGGCGACGCCCTCCACCACTGTCTCCCCCAGGCGCACCGCCTCGGAGAAGCACACCGTGCGGCGGATGGCGGTGGGGGAGGGGATCTCGCACACCACCACCTGGATGCCGCTGCGGTACAGGCGCAGGGCAATGCCGGTGGCGATGTCCCCGCCGCCCCGTATTACGGCAAGCATGTCCACACCCCTCCCCGCAGTGATCCGGCAAAGACCGGCCGGGACAGCGCCGCCGCCAAGCGGCGGGCCTCCTCCATGGCCCCGGCGTCCTCCGCCTGGTTGATAAACACCTTGTCCTCCAGCCCCTCCGCCAGCAGAAGGCGGGCCAGATTCTCCGCCGTCACCGGGTCCTCTGGGGCCGCGCCGGTGAGCTGGCAGAACCGTTCCCAGCGGTGGACCGCCTCCCGGACGGGCCTGCCAAACCCGGAAGCCCCCGCCAGGGCCACTGTGAGGCCCGCCAGCTCCGGAATTACCGGCTCATGGGCCAGGTGGGCTTTAACGGGCAGGCCCCGGGAGCCGTCGGCCTCCACCAGAACATAGTCCGCCAGTTCCGCCAGCCGGTAGGGAGAATAGGCCGGGGCCGCCAGTTTCCCTTCCGGCGTGGGCACGCCTACGCAGACACAGCCGCACCACCCCAGAGCCACGGCCAGCTTGGCGTCGTTTTTGCCGTCCAGGACGGGCAGATGGTCCGGCGGGAGGATGCGGGTGGTGGTGGTGCAGACCACCGTTCCCCGCTTCACCAGCTCCCGGGCCAGGACGTACATAGCGGTGGTCTTGCCGCCGCCGCCAATGAGGGCTGTGATGCCTGGCCGAATGGTGAGAAGCTCACTCAGCGTCAAAGTAGGCCCCCCTTTCCCCGATTGTCCATTCAGTATAGCGCAGGTTTCCGGCGGGGTCAAGAGGGGCAGCGGCAGGACCAATTCTGCCAATTTGTGAACAATTTTTGAAAAAGTACCGGAAATGCCGGGGAACTCCAATTGACAACCAGTTAGTAAATGTAGTAGAATGTAAAAAATTTCGTAAGTGAGGCTACATAAAATATATGAAACGGCAAAATGTTTCGGATGCTGTCATTCGCAGGCTCCCACGCTATTACCGGTATTTGGACGACCTGCACGGGAGAGGTACCGTCCGCATCTCCTCCAGCACCCTGGGCGAGAAGATGGGGATTACCGCCTCCCAAATCCGCCAGGACCTGAGCTGCTTCGGGGAGTTCGGGCAGCAGGGCTACGGCTACAACGTGGAGGAGCTGCGCACGGAGATTGGACATATCCTGGGGGTGGACCACCACCACCGCATTATTATTGTGGGCGTGGGAAACCTGGGTCACGCCCTGATGCAAAATTTCCGGTTCAACGACGCCGGGTTCGTCCTGGAGGCGGCCTTTGACGTCTCGCCCGCCCTGGTGGGCACGAAAGTGGCGGGGATTCCTATTCTGGATATGTCGGAGCTGGAGCGGTACATCCCGGCCCACAGGCCGGATGTGGCGGTACTCACAGTGCCCCACTGCGCGGCCCAGAGCACAGCCGACCGCCTCATCGGCCTGGGCGTCCGGGGCTTCTGGAATTTTACCAACGTGGAGCTGGTCAGCGGCGTCGAGGACGTGCGCTTCGAGGACGTCCACTTTGCCGACAGCCTGCTGACCCTCAGCTACCGCATTACCGTCCGGTGATAGCCCCCGCGCTGGAGAAGATTTTTTCAAAACCGCCGGAACCCCTGCCCGCCTCCCGCATATGATGAACTGAGACGGCCAACCGCCTCACATCTCACAGGAGGTATATGACTTATGTGGAATAACAATGGCTTTGGCGGCGGCAGCTGCTGCTGGATCATCATCCTGATCATCATCCTCTTCTGCTGCTGCGGCAACGGCAATGGGTGCGGCAATGGCAACAACTGCGGCTGCAACTGTGGCTGCGGGAATAACTGCGGCTGCGGCAACAACTGCGGCTGCGGGTGCGGCTGCAATTGCAACTGCAACAACAACTGCGGCTGCAACGACGGCTGCTGCTGATTAGCGGCACATATGCCCCCTGCCCGCCGGGGCGGCAACCCATAGCGTAGGGAACGGGCTGCGGCCCGTTCCCTCCTCTCAAAGCGGCGCC